>CACZPD010000098.1 GCA_902782955.1 uncultured Erysipelotrichaceae bacterium | reverse complement strand
CCTGTGTGAAGCCGCCAGAACCGCCTGGGCAGGAAAACGGTGTGTATTTACCTTCCTGCCGGACCACGGCTGTCATGAGATCGACGGCAATTTAGGAAGCCACGGACTGGATATGGACGCCGACATGAATATCATCCATTTCTACGGATTTTACGGATAAGGAGAAACAATGTTAACGACAAACTGGCACACACATACCAAACGATGCGGACACGCGGTCGGGGAAGAGGAAGAATATGTCGTTGCCGCCATCCACGCAGGTCTTAAGACTCTCGGCTTCAGCGAACATGCGGCCTATCCCGTACCGGATCCGACGGAGCATATGCCCGTGGATGAGATTTCCGATTACTTCAGGACGGTCCGCATCCTGAAGGAAAAATACAAGGATCAGATCGACATCCATCTCGGCATGGAAGTGGAATACTACCCGGACCAGTGGGGGCTGCTGAGCAGATACCGGAAGGAAACGGAATACTGCATCCTCGGCCAGCACAGCCTGACATTCCGCGGCAAGAGTTCCTACCGGCTCAAGACACCGGAACATCTGAAGGAATACGCTGACAAGATCGAAGAAGCCTGCCGGCACGGACTGTGCGACATGATCGCCCATCCGGATGTGGCACTCTACAGCTATCCCGTGATCGATGAGGCCGTCATCTATACGGCTGAACGGCTGGCGGAAATCTCCCTGCGCTATGACATCCCGCTTGAGCTCAATGCCGGCTCCGGCGTGCAGCGGGGCCTGGTCCTGTACGATGACGGACCGCGCTATCCCTATCCCGTACGTGCATTCTTCGAAGTGTTCGCGAAACATCAATGCAAGATCGTCCCGGGCCTGGATATCCATGATCCCAACAACTTCTTTACCGATAAATGGCTGGACAGGGCATTTGAAGTCGTGGAAGGGCTCTCCTGCAATATCATCGAGGACTACGACATCATAACCCCGGCAAAAAAGCGGAAACAGGAATTCCGCTGAAAGAGATATAACTGAAAAAAGCAGACTTTCTACAGTCTGCTTTTGATCTGTTCGTATACGCCTTTGCCGTCCAGCTGGTAGGCATCCAGCAGTGTTTTGAAATCACCGCTTTCGCCGAAGCCGTACATGCCGATGCGGTCGATACGGCGCGGAACGGTGGAAGTGGATACTTCCGCGATCAGTGAACCGAGGCCGCCGGTCACGCTGTGTTCCTCAACCGTGAAGATCCGTTCATGGTCTTCCAGTACTCTGGCGATGCCGTCTGTATCGCACGGTTTGATGGCACAAACATCCACAACGGTCAGATCGATGCCGTCATTCTTGCGGAACATCTCTGCCGCTTCCAGTGTGGACTGGACCATCGAGCCGCATGTGAATACAGCAATGCGCGCACCGCTGCGAAGGATATTGACTTTTGAAAAATCAAAGACCTTGTTTTCGTCATATACATCTTCGACAGCAGCCCTGCCCAGACGTACATAGCACGGGTTGTTCGTTTCAGATACATGGCGGATGACCGCGCGAGTTTCATACTGGTCACACGGAACATATACTTCCAGGTCTGTGATCGCACGCATGATCGCGATATCTTCGATCGCCTGGTGGGTAACACCGTCTTCACCGACGGTAATGCCGCTGTGGGAACCGACGATCTTGACATTCAGATGCGGATACGCAACACTGTTGCGGACCTGTTCCCAGCAGCGTCCTGTACAGAACATCGCGAATGTGGATGCGAACGGGATATAGCCGCTGGCTGCCAGACCGGCCGCAACGCCGATCATGTTGGCTTCCGCAATACCCATATCAAAGAATCTTGAAGGATCTTCCTTCGCGCCGACCAGGGCGTTTGTACTTCCGGCGAGGTCCGCATCGAGGATCACGATCTTCGGATTTTCCCTGACAAGCTTTGCCAGTTCTTCGCCATACGCTACTCGTGTTGCCTTTGCCATATTACTCACCCTCCAGATCTTTTAACGCGACCGCTGTCAGTTCCGCATTCGGTGCTTTTCCATGCCAGTCTACCGCGTTCTCCATGAAGGAGACGCCTTTTCCCTTGATGGTCTTTGCGACGATGCATGTCGGTTTTCCCTTCACGCTCTTCGCTTCCGCAAACGCGCTGCGGATCTGTTCGTAATCATGTCCGTCAATATTGATGACATGCCACCCGAAGGCTTTGAATTTCTCATCGAACGGTTCCGGTCCGATGACATCGGATACCTTGCCGTCGATCTGCAGTCCGTTGTTGTCAACGACACAGCAGAGGTTGTCCAGTTTGTAGTGGGCTGCAGCCATCGCTGCTTCCCATACCTGTCCTTCTTCACATTCACCGTCACCGACGACCGTATAGATGCGGTGATCGTTTTTATCCAGTTTGTTGGCAATGGCCATTCCGACAGCTGCCGAAATACCCTGGCCAAGGGAACCGGTCGTCATATCAATGGCGCCGAGTGAGTTGATGTCCGGATGACCCTGCAGACGGGTATTCAGCTTTCGGAATGTCATCAGCTCTTCTTCGGGGATGAATCCTTTTTCCGCAAACACGGCATACAGTGCCGGTGAAGCGTGACCTTTGGATAATACGAAACGGTCACGGTCACGGGTGTCTGCGTTATTCTGATCAATATCCATGATCTCAAAATATAATGTCGTCAATATATCCGCAATTCCCAGGGATCCTCCCGGGTGGCCGGAATTGGCATTTGCGACCTGCTTAATAATATTGATTCGGATGTTTTTTGCATGCTTTTGAAGTTCATTGATCTCCATAACTCTATGCCCCCTCCGCTATTGCCCGAATATAATATCATACTTTTCCTGATTGTGCAGTTTTTCGCTTTTTACAGATTCCGCAGAATGTCAGGCAGTTCTTCGATGCGGCTGATCCGCAGCACGTCTGCCCGGCAGTCCCTTATGGTAAGGGAACAGATCCATACCGGTGTCATGCCCGCATGATAAGCACCGAGCACATCCCGCCGGAACAGGTCGCCGACATACACGCATTCCTCCGGTCTCACACCTGCTTTTTCACATGCGGCGTGGAACAGTCTCGGATCCGGTTTTCTGAATCCGTACTCACCGCTGACGATGATCAGCTCCGGATCAAACAGGTCTTCCAGCCCGGACTGCCGCAGCTTCCCTCTCTGCGCCGCAGAAGTCCCGTTGGTGATGATGCCGAGTAAATAATCTTTCTTCAGTTTTTCCAGCGTTTCCCTGCTTTTTTCATACGGCACACAGAACCGGTACAGATTCGCGATCCACCAGTCGTTGAAATCCTCCATGGGGAGCGTGATCCCGAATTCCTTTTCCAGCATCTTACGGACATAGGTTTTTTCCGTATCGCCTTTCTGATCCCAGATCATACACTGCTGGACGACTGCTTCGATCTCCATTTCATCCTGCAGATCCGTAAATGACCGTATGACATACTGATAACAGTCATACGCATACTGATCCCGGTTGCCCAGGGTATCGTCAAAGTCAAAGAATACTGCCCTGATCTTTCCTTTTTTCATCCTGTTTCCTTTCAAAAAAAGATGGTCTCCCATCTTCCTCAGTTCCATTTACCATTCCAGGGATGTATCGATAAATACGTCGCTGTACTTCGCAGTCCGGAATGTTTTGAAATACTTTTCCTCCAGCGGGATCCATTTCGTACGGAAAATCTCGACTTTGTCAGGGTTCCGTTTGCGGATCCTGTTCATCTGCTTTTCCGAATCCACATGCAGGAACATCCGGAAATCATAATAATCGATCAGATCCGGATGCATGCTGTAACAGCCTTCCACGATCACGATCTTTGTTTTCGGCAGATACTGTACCTCCCCGAGCTTCATGACACTGCAGTCAAACGGCTGGTACATGATCGTATCGCTCTTGTCCATGACCGAAAGGATCTGTTCAAGGAAACGCTCCCGGTCGACATTTCCGCCCGCTTCCGCGTACCTGTCAGGTGTACGCTGTTCCGGCCGCAGGAAAAAATCGTCCATGTGCAGCAATGTCGCATTCAGATGTTTAGCCAGGAAATCTCCGTATGTGGTTTTTCCGGACGAGCATCTGCCGTCGATCGCAACCAGGCATTTTCCTTTTTCCGAAGCGATCGCCTGTATTTTCCGTATGATTTTTTCCATCGGTTTCATTCTAACACACAGACGATAATGCATGCATATGAAAAGACCCTTTGCAGGGTCTTTTCATTATTTTAAATTTATAAGGGGATAGAATCTCTGACTGCATGCTAAGGGGGAGCATCAATCAGGGCAGATCTTTCTGCATGTTTAATATACCAAAGCCCCCTGCGTACAATTATGTTTTAATTATGGAAAATTATGTGATTTTACAAAAATGTTTTACAATACATTCATGAAAGACAAGCTGCCTGCGGGGTTTACGCAGGAAGAATGGAATGCCGTAACAGAAGACCTGCGGGAACATCCGGGAACGGTCAATGACTACCGGAAAGTGCTCAGCCGTTTTCATGCGTACGGTTATGATATCAAGACAATAACGCCGGAAGAAGCGGACCGGTTTTTCCGCATGCTGGAGAAGGAAGCGCAGGAAGGCAGGCTCTCGCAGAATACCGTGCACCGCTACCAGGTGACCCTGCGCGCTGTTGCCAACAGGATGCAGAAAAGCTCCCTGTTTGCGGGTTATGAAAATCCCTTTGCCGGTATGATCAGAATGGACAGGCGTCCGAAGCGGAAGTATGCAGAAGAAACTTTCGCGGATCCGGCCGTCATCGCAAAGCTGATCCGGCAGATCCCTTCCTTTCCCGTCAGCCGGCAGATCCTGTATGAATCGATGTGCCTGCTGGGGCTTTTTCCCCATCAGCTGGAAAAGATCAAAATATCCGATTTCCGCGACGCTTCGGACAGCAGGAAGATCCGGCTTTTCCTGCAGGAGGAAGAAACTCCTGCCCGTTCCGCACGGAAACGGATACCGGAGACCTCCTTCACTTTCTTTGAGGAATATACCGCACGGCTCCGGCAGAACAATCCCCAGCTCGGGCATATTGACGATACCAGGAATTACTTCCTGACATCCCGGCATCTGCCGTATACATACCGTTCCATCTACCAGGCTGTCAGGAATCTGTGCCTGCGCGCAGGGCTGGATGAAAATGCTGTTACGCCCTATCAGCTTTCCCTGTACGGCATCATGCGTTCCTATATCCTGGACAAGGAAATACGCAGGCATTCCGCCCTGGATCTCCTGCTGGAAAGGGCCGGTTCGGAAAACGAGATCAGAAGGATCCGGAGAGAAACCGCAAAATGCGAAGCTGTGCTGATCCCGCTTGCGCGTACCGGATGGATCGGCACATGGGACCGCAGGTATCCCGCCTCCCGCATGAAGATCATCCATGCGATCATACAGCAGCGCTCAGAAGAAGACCTGTACAGACTGATGGGGATCCGGACAAGAACCAGATCCAGGAAAAGCGTAACTGATCCGGAAGAAGGTAATATCCATATATGAAACAGATATCCGTACTGATCAAGCCTGCCTCTTCCCTGTGCAATCTGCGCTGCCGGTACTGCTTTTACACAGACGTCAGCCGGAACAGGGAAGTTTTTTCTGATGGCATCATGGAAGAAGAGACCGCCGAAAAACTGACGGAAAGAATAGTGGAGTACGCCGGTGAAAACGGAACTGCCAATATCAGCTTCCAGGGCGGTGAGCCTTTGATGGCGGGAATCGGTTATTTCCGGAAGTTCGCGCAGCTGATGGACAGATACCCGCAGATCAGGGTCAACTGGTCCATCCAGACTAACAGTACCCTGCTGGATGAGGAATTTGCAGAGTTCTTCAAAGAACGGAATTTCCTCGT
>CACZPD010000097.1 GCA_902782955.1 uncultured Erysipelotrichaceae bacterium | reverse complement strand
GGTCCGGAAGGACTGCAGAGATGTCAAAATACGCATCCAGTTCAACGGCATCCTTCCACTGGAATCCTCCAAGATGACAGACAATGATTTTTAATCCGGGATGCCTGCCCATCCAGCGTCCGATTCTTTCCGGTGAACAGTAATCACTCCTGTCCTGTTCTCCTGAGCTGGAAGGATATGCATGGACCGCAACAGGATAACCATACTTTACAGCATGATCTGCGATGATGTCATTATATGCGTCATCAATGTTCATGCCGCTATTATTGGGATGGATCTTGATGCCGCAGAAGGCAGGATATACAAATGCTTTCTGTATCTGCGCACATGTATTTTCAGGTGTGTTCCTGATATCAACATCCGCAAAACAGCAGAACCTGTGCTCTTCCTCACATATGCTGAGCAGATTCTTATGAACTGCATCAACCGTGAAGTCCATGGACATCAGGTATGGATCATTGAACGGCATAATGACTGCTTTCTGAATATTGAACTGATCCATGATCTCCTGATAACGGGAAGTCACTGCAAAGGAAAATTCATCATCCGCATCCGGATTTGCGGCATGGACCTCATCCGGGATGATGTGTACATGTGCATCAATTTTCGGGATCTCTTTCCATTTCATACCCGGACTCCATTAAAATCAGTTTATCTTTTCTCGGTCCTGATAAAATCAATCAGTTCTTCCAGGTCATCAAAGTAATCATAGTCACCCATAATTCCTTCACGATGGTAGACGATGCCGGCCTCTTCATTACTTTCCAGACAATCCAGTAGTTCCTCTATGCCATATCTGCGGGCGAATTCCGAAAAAGCCCGTGCTTTGATCTTTTCCGCAAATAATCCTTTCCGGCAGCCGGCCGGTGCACACTCATAGCAGCCATTCAGGCTTTTATCTATTCCGCATCTGCGGACCTCGCACCATTCCGCGTCTGTACACCAGGACAGTTCCATGAAACCATCTTTCCTGCATCCTTTGCAGGTTATATTTTCAGAGCACAGGCAGCATGCCAATCCGCACCGTGCAATACCAAGTTCTCTTTTCATTAGTTTTCCCTAAACTTAATGCAGATTTACCACGTATTCAGCCAGTGCCAGTGCAATGTCAAAATGTCCGGGATCGTGCTGGGTATGCTTGATCTGACCTTTTTCTTTTCTCATTGTCCATTCAGGCGCATCCAGCAGGTCTCCGCCCGTGAAAAACATATATACTTCATATCCTCTGAAATCACATACTGCCTGTACGGCAGATCCCTCCATCTCCACAGATATACAGCCGTCAGTCTTACGCTTTTCAAAGTTGTTTACAGTTTCCCGGTAGAAAGCGTCCGTTGTCCAGGTCTTGCCTAAGACGTAGGGTATTTTATTCTCTTCCATGAAGTCCCTGACTGTCTTCCAGTTTTTTATACTGATATAGTCGGATGCAGGTGCGTAATGATAGGATGTGCCTTCATCCCTGTAGGCTTCCGTCGGTATCATTACTTTGCCTCTTACAATCTCTTTATCCAGACATCCTGCGCCTCCGAAATGGATAAACTTATCTGTATCCAAAACTGTGGTCAATTCTTCAATCGGTGCAATACAGGCAGGCGCTCCAATCCAAGTCTTGAAAAAGCCATATTTTCTTCCGTTGTAATTGAAAACATAAGCAGGATGAGATCCGCTTGCCATTTTATACTCACCGGCTTTTTTACAGTTAAATGTCTCCGTTACATACTTCTCTATCTCCTTAGAAAAGGTATATATGACAGCATCTACCTGCACTGCGTTTTCATTCCTTTTTACATTGATCTTGGCAGGCGATTTATCGTCAAATGAATCAATTATCATAAAGCACTCCTTTATCTGCTTCTGCGGCGCTGCAGTTAACCGTTATCTGTCTGCTGTTCCGAATGGATCCAGGATCGTATCATACCTGTCCGCTTCGGCACGGATGGCTGCTGCTCTGCCGGATGAGCCTTTTTATCCCATTCATCAGACAGGCTTCACGGTCCCGGACCGGAAAGAATCTGAATGGATCATCTTTCTGAAATAAATAATACCAGAATAAATAGATCTGTTTGAGGTATATGCAATGGTAAAACGGAAGAAACGGAGAAAGCGGATCAAAAAACAGCCTTCCGTCTGATCAGGAAGACTGATGTGTATCATCAGGTATGATTTTGATTGTGTCTTAACGCGCCTGATATGATTTGTTTTATGCAAGCCTGAGCAGCAAACAGACAGTTCCGGCTGAGCGATCATGAAGAAACATTTCAGCAAAATGAGAGATATCTGATCAGTCTTCTATTGTCCTGAACAGGTTCTGCTTACATTTTACGCTGTATTGCAGAGTATAGGATGCAGCCCCGGCGTTCAATGCATTCTGTATTTCAGCGATCTCTCTCGTTACATCATCAAGGTCCCTGTACCAGGCAAGAAATGTATTCTGCGAAAAAGATGAGTCATTCCCGTCCGAAGCATATAGTGCGTACTTCGGACTGTTTCTGCCGCCTTTGAACTGCTGCGAACGGGTCACCTTTGAAGCATTGATGATCACCCCTTCATGCGGCGAGAAGATCCTGATCATATCCGGAGATTTACCGTTTTCGGAAACGGCCGGCGTGTTTTCTTCTCCCAGCAGGCTGTCCAGTGAAACATTCAGCTTTTTCGACAGGATCAGAAGCTTGTCAACTTCCGGATATCCTTCTCCCAGCTCCCATTTTGACACAGCCTGTCTGCTTACACCCAGCATTTCTGCCAGTCCTTCCTGTGAGAGCTGATTCTTCTTGCGAAGCATCTGCAGATTTTCTCCAAAACTCATAATATCATCCTCCTTACAAAGGAAATGTAAAGCCTGAGCCGTGCTTTTTCCACCAACCTCTATTTGCTTTTCCGCAACTTGAAGTTGCATTTTCTCATATTGCTGAATCAATACGGCAAATTCCTGATTTGCTGTTCTCATTAATGACGTTTCGAATATCCGGTATTCTTTGATTTGTAAGGTACTGAAATATTATCCTTTTTCCGGCAGTGCAGGAGACATATCGTCTCCACATGTTCGGTGACGGCAAACAGATCTACAGGTTACCAATAGTGGTTGTTCCTTTCTTCTAATTCTACAAGTGCATTATATAAGCGTTC
>CACZPD010000096.1 GCA_902782955.1 uncultured Erysipelotrichaceae bacterium | reverse complement strand
TCAGAACAAACTGGACGCAAAGGATGTCTTCCGGGATATGATCCGGGAAATGCCGGCGGACAAACTGCCGGTGATCATCGCCGGCGGCAGCTTCGGCAGTGCCGGACACAGGACAGTCGTAAGGGAAAAAGAAAAGGAACTGATCGACAGGATACTGGATACGTCAGATCCGGGAAAAGTATTCTTTGTGACCGGGCATACGGTCAGCGGGTATGAGAAATACCTGCTGGAAAGAAACAGCGGGAGATTCGAGATCTTCGCCTTTGCGCCGGCCCTCGTAACACCGGCTGAGAAGACGCGGATACTGAAAGCGGGATGCGCGGTGCGGATCGCGATCGAACCGCTCGGCATGGGCATATACAAGAGCATCGCCTATGAGATCTTCAAGCGCAGGAACAGCATCCTGATCGCGCTGGACGGAAATTCTGCCGGCGCGAACCTGATCCAGGAAGCGAAGAACGGAAAGCGGAAGGCACAGATCTTCGTGAACGGTTATTCCCGGGCACTGCGCGCCAAGGCGGAGACCCTGCAGGGATACGCGAAGATCTTCCGGAACAATGATGAAGTAGTGGATCTGATCAGGGATCTGATCAGATAGTCTGCATGTTTCATGTGTACATTTATGGTTATGCAGTGATACAATAATGTGGCTTTGATTTGGGGGTTTTATGAAAATACTGATCGCTGGAGCGGGTAAGGTAGGCAGAGCTGTCACAGAAGAGCTTTCTTCTGAAGGACATGATCTGACATTGATAGACAGGAACGCTGATCTTCTTGAAAGCATTCAGGGAAGTTATGATGTCATTACCATTGAAGGGAATGCCGCATCGGCGACGACCCTGCAGGAAGCTGACATCGACAAAGCGGACCTCCTGATTGCCGCGACCAATGCGGATGAGATCAATATGCTTGCCTGCATCACGGCCAACGCGATGAATCCGAATATCGATACCATCGCCAGGATCCGTGATCCGGAATATGTCGACCAGGCGTATGTCATGCGTGAGCAGTTCGGCCTGAAGCTGGTCGTCAACCCGGAAAAGGATACGGCAAGGGAAATCGCCCGGCTGATCCGTTATCCCGGCTTTATCAAGCGGGAAACATTCGCCAAGGCAAAAGTCGAGATCGTTGAACTGAAAGTCAAGGAAAAGAGCAAGCTGAACAACCTGCGTCTGATGGACCTGACGAAAACGGTCCGTTCCCAGGTGCTGGTGTGCTGCGTGCTGCGCGACGGCAAGGCGACCATGCCGGACGGAAACTTCATCCTGCAGGAAGGCGACAAGGTTTTCGTGACCGGCGCGGCAGGGGATATGCGTACGCTGCTGCTGAACCTCGGCATTATCACAAAAACCGTCAAGCATGTACTGATCGCCGGCGGCGGCAAGATCAGCTATTATCTCGCTGATGAACTGGAAAGATACGGCATTACCTCCAGCATTATCGAACAGGACAAGGCGACCTGTGAGGATCTTGCCAGAAGGCTGCCGTTCACCACGATCGTCTGCGGTGATGCCAGCGACCAGGCTATACTGGAAAGCGAAGAGATCAGGGATTATGACGCATTCGTTTCCCTGACCGGCCTGGATGAGCTGAATATCGTTACATCCATGTATGCGAGCCTGGCAAAGGTACCGCATATCGTCACAAAACTCGGACGCGGCGAAAACTTTGAACTGACGGATAAACTCCCGATCGGTTCCATCGTCTGTCCGAAGGCTTTATGCACGATGCATATCGTCCGGTATGTGCGTGCCATCCAGAATCACAGAGGCGCGGCGCAGTCCATCCACCGCATTGCGGAGGGAAAGGTCGACGCTATCGAATTTGTTGTGGAAAGCAACACCCGTCATATCGGTGAACCGCTGAAGGATATGAATCTGAAAAACAACCTTCTGGTCGTTTCGATCCGCAACGGCTCCAAAGTGGAGATCGCAAACGGTAATTCCAGTTTCCAGATCGGCGATGTCATCGTTGTCGTAACCGACAAGGATAATGCTGTATATACGGTGAATGATATATTTGAGGAATAATACTTATGAACTACAAAATGATCTGGCGTATTATTGCCTTGATATTGCTGGTTGAGATCGGGCTGATGGCGCCGGGACTGCTGATCAGTATTGCCCTGCATGAAAAAGCCGCGGTAAACGGCTTCCTCATGAGCATGGTGATCATGGCGGCGGTGTCCGGCATCATGTATCTGGCCTCACGGCATGCCAGGAAGGGATTTTATGCCAGGGAAGGCTTTGTGACGACAGGTTTCACCTGGATCATCATGAGTGCCCTCGGCTGTCTCCCGTTCTATTTTTCCAGGGCGATCCCGAGTTACGTCGACTGTCTGTTTGAGATGGTATCCGGTTTTACGACGACCGGTTCATCGATCCTGCCGGAGGTGGAATCGATGGCAAAGGGACTTCTGTTCTGGCGTTCCTTCTCGCACTGGGTCGGCGGTATGGGGATCCTCGTATTCCTGATGGCCATCGTCCGTCTGGGAGGCAAGAACCAGGGTTTCTCCCTGCACATCCTGAGGGCGGAGAGCCCGGGACCTTCTGTCGGCAAAATGACGCCGCGTATCAAAGATACCGCAATGATCCTGTACTGGATCTACCTCGGCCTGACGGTCGCAGACACGCTGCTGCTGAAACTCGGCGGCATGACATGGTTTGAAGCTTCCTGTACGGCATTTGGCACAGCCGGAACCGGCGGATTCGGGGTAAAGAACGATTCCCTGGGCAGCTTCAGTCCCTATCTGCAGAATGTCACGACGGTGTTTATGCTGCTGTTCTCGGTGAACTTCAGTATCTATTACCTGCTGCTTCTGAAGAAATTCAAAGATGTTTATAAAGACCAGGAACTGCGTCTGTTCATCCTCGTCGTCCTTGCCAGTATCGGCCTGTTCGTCTGGAATGTCAGACCGCTCTATCACACGATGGAGGAGACAATACGGCACAGCGCGTTTACAGTCGGTACACTGATCTCGACGACCGGTTACGGAACGACGGACTTTGACAAATGGCCTGCCTTCTCCAAGGCAATCATCCTGTTCCTGATGTGCATCGGCGCCTGCGCAGGCAGCACCGGCGGCGGTATGAAACAGATCCGTGTCCTCCTTCTGTTCAAGAATCTCAGAAGGAATATCCACAAGATGCTGCATCCGTCCGAAGTCAGGGCAGTGCGCGTCAACGGACGTCCGGTCAGCGAGGAAGTACTGGACAATACAAACTCGTATCTCATCGCATATGTACTGATCGTCATCATATCGGTCCTGATCGTATCGCTGGACGGCTTTTCGGTGGAAACCAACATATCGGCTGTCCTGGCGACCTTCAACAATATCGGACCGGGTCTTGATAAAGTCGGTCCCACACTGAACTATTCAGCGTACAGCGATCTTTCCAAACTGGTCATGACAGCGGATATGCTGGCAGGCAGACTGGAGATCTATCCGATGCTGATACTGCTCTCGAAGAGCACATGGAAAAAAGCAAGATAACACAGACGGATGTTGCAGAGACATCCGTTTTTGTTATGTGTGCAGGATGAATCATTCCCCTCTTTCCGATATAATACGGATAGAAAGGCGGTATACGCTATGAATCTTGTTTTCTTTGATATCGACGGGACACTGGCCGTCGGAAAAATGGTGCCGGAAAGCGCGCAGGCAGCGCTGAAGGAACTTCGCGCAAAAGACAATAAAGTATTTATCTGCACCGGCAGGAACGTATCCTATGCCAGGGCAAATTTTCATAAGTACGCGGATGGATTCATCTGCAACAACGGCAGACTGGCAGTGATGGGGGATGAGACTTTGTTCGATGCCCCGCTGTCAAAAGAAGTGATGGAAGATATTATTTCCAGACTGGATTCCGTCAATGCCGGCTATGTGTTCCATACCCGTGACAAGGGTTATTACGGCGGTATCGAGGAAGGTTTTGATTTCCTGCAGATCGCGGGTGACCCGGGGTATATGACAAAGGGTATTGATATGGAAACGATCAAAGCATATAACTTTGATGTGTATTTCAAAGACATGGATCACAGGAAACAGATTGAGGATGTTCTGGAAGGCATCTGCCTGCTGAACCCGCACGGACCGCATCCGAC
>CACZPD010000095.1 GCA_902782955.1 uncultured Erysipelotrichaceae bacterium | reverse complement strand
TTTGCCGGGTCCATCGATGCGTAGATTTCAAATTCGTCATGATTCGGGAAAGGCGGGAAGATATGCGGCAGCATGGATGTCTGGATCCGGTTGGCCATATTCATTTCCGTCCGGATACGTTCCCGTTCATTTTCTTCCTTGTGCTTCTTCTCCATTTTGTCCATTTTGGAGTCGATATACTGCCTGACGCTTTCCGTAATAAACAGAAGGGTGAACAGGATCACCGTGACATAAAACCCTGTATATTCATAGAACGCTTTTTTCTTGATGATCTTAACGGTAATGACCTTGTCTTCTTCATCCATGGGACCGGACAGGCGCATGATGAAGCTGTAGTTATTGCCCGGCAGATTGGTATAGGTTACAGGCTGGAAATCGCTTTTTCTGACAGTTGTAGGTTCCCGGTCAAATCCTTTCAGCTGATAGGATATCTGCGGGTTTACCAGTGAATAACTCAGGATATAGCCATATATGGTCACTTTCTTAATATCTGCAGGTATATGGAAATCACCGTTTTCATCCGGATAGATCCGGTAACCGTCAATATCCACATAAGGAACGGCTGCCCGCATGTCCTCGGCGCTCTGGTATCCTTCCTCTATATTCACTTTTGTAACACTGACATTTCCGGCAAGATACAGATCTCCGTCAGGAGTCAGCTCACTGTAGGAATTCGCCGTAGAGATACAGGGAAGACCGCTTTGGATCCCGTAAATAATTGGTTTGATCTCACCCGTCCCAAGCATCTCTTCCGTCGGGCAGACATGGATGCCGTTGCTGGAAAGGATCCACATTTCATCTCTGCTGTTCTGATAAAAATCGAAGTTGTTGGAATAGGGGAACTGGGATACGGTGTGCAGTTTATAATCTTCTGTCAGATAACAGATGGAACTTCCTGTGATGATCCAGTAAATGTTCCGCTTATGATCTTTCTTGATGCGCATGACCGCGCCGGAGATCAGACCGTCATGTTTTGCGATGTGACGGAATTCTCCGTCTTTTCCGATGATGTATATGCCGTCACCGTCAGAACCAAGCAGAATGTCATTGCCGTCAAAGGATTCCGCGACAGTCAGGATCTCCTTGTTGAGAATGCCGTCTTTTTCGGTATATGACCGGATGATCTTACCGTCCCTGATTTCGGAAACACCGCCGGTTCCGGCTGCCAGTATGGAGCCGTCCTGCCGTTCGCATACAGCCCGCATATGCTCGGAAATGATGCCGTCATCGACAGTATAGGCAGTCACACTGCCATGGTCGTAACAGATCAGTCCGTATTTCCTCCAGGTGGAGAGCCATAATCTGTCCTTACTGTCCCGTATAATGGAACGGATCCTGCAGTCATTCAGAAGTTCGATCAGATTGTCGGAATCCAGTGATTCTCCGGACGCTGTGACCGCCTTGGAAAGAGGGATAGCATCCATGACCCCGCCGGGACTGATGACCGTCAGACCGGAATCAGTCGCGACAAACAGCATATGGTCAAACATACATGTGGAATTGACAACCGTTTTATCAATATCATACAGATCAAAAATATCAGAGAACCTGTTGCGGACGATCTTCATTACGCCCTGTCGGGATGATGTAAACCAGAGATTTCCTTCGTAGTCTTTTATGACATGATTGACGGAATTGCGCATCGGGACAGCGGTAAGGTCGTAGAACTGTCCGTCAGTATCCAGCAGGCCGATGCCGTTTCTCGTACAGATCCAGACTCTTCCATCTACGTATTCAATGTCCGAAACCTGTGAAAGGGGGGAGATATCGATTTTTTCCGGATTCTCAAAATCATTGTATGGACTGGCGTAGAATAATTCAGACTGGTCGGTTTCAATATAGGCGTATTCCGGATTGTTCGGATCCACCAGGAAACAGCTGATAAAGCCAAGCGGGTTCTGACTGCTTTTCACATATTTCACAACTTCAAGATCCCTGCAGATCAACAGGTTGCCGTCATTTGTCACACCCCATACTGTATTGTCTTTTCCGAACTGCAGGTCGCTGATGTAATCATAGGCAAGTCTTGCATCACCCGGAGAGTGGAGTTTCATATCGGTATCGATGGTGGCGATACCGGTGGATGTACCGATATATATATTCCCGCTGTTGTCCTCAATGACGGAACGGACGGAAGAAGATTTCAGACCGTCATCTTCGTCCCATGAACGGAATGTCCCGTTTTCCATCAGGAAAACTCCGCTGTCATTCGTGCCGATCCAGAGCCGGTCGCGGCTGTCAACGAATAGACAGTTGACGCTGGTTATGCCGGTCGTGGAATCCATCCTGACGAAGGAATTGCCGTCGTAGCGGGTCAGTCCTCCGTAACTGCCGATCCAGATGAAGCCTTCACTCGTCTGGGCAATATCATTGGCTTCGGAAGTGGGAAGCCCGTTTGTATTATCGTAAAGAATAAATGAATATCCCTGGTTGTCTGCCAGGTTCTCCAGGATATCTTCTTCATTCCCGCTGTCAGAAGGTTCTTCTTCAGCGGAAAGGCTGTCTGCGGATAAAGAGATCAGGCAGGCCAGGGTGAGAAAGCACAGGAAAAAACGAATGAACCATGCTGATTTGTTTTTGAAAATGCTGTTTCGTTTTTCCATTATTTACTCTCTTTCATCTTTATATTATAACGATAAAAAACTTATCCCGTCACCGATAATGATCCGGAAGGCATAATCAGGCTGAATAAACAGATTCCGCAGTGATTACAGCCTTGTCCGTGCTGCCCGGTGGGCAATATTCTGCCACAGATGCATCACTATGCCGAAATCGCCGTGCAGTGACTGCGGGAGTGTAGGGATACGGTCATATAAGATCTGCAGATACTCTTCTTCGCTGTTTCCGAAATCCAGGATCTCGATCGTCTGTGTCCGTGCCGTACCGTTTCTTGAAACAGTCACATCACTGACTGTTCCCTGCAGTTCTGCCGTGTATGAGTCGTGCGCGATCACGACCTTTACCGGCATCCCGACCGTCAGTTTTTCGCCTTCATCGAGATAAACACAAAGTTTGTGTTCCGTCATCATGGTAGTCACGCCTCTGAAAACACTTCCTTTTTCCTTCCCGTGCTCAACTGTTACCGTCACAGGTTCCGCATCGGAAACGCGTACCGTTTCGCCGTCACCGTCCCTGCCGTCCACGAGGAACACCGACATGATGAGGAAATAAAGATTGCGGATCAGCCAGAAAAGGATCACAGCGAGAGAAATAAAACGTTTGGCGGACATCATGGCAAGAATGCGGATAATGCCGAAGACGGAAAGAATGATCAGTATAAGGAAAGGACGCATGGACCGTATATCCATTTCCCGTTTCCCGCTTTTTGCGGATTTATCCGTAACTTTAAAGGAAGACATTGTGACGCCGAAGAATTCCTGTATGACCGGCTTCAGAAGATGCGGCATGACACTTGTTTCATAGATGCCGCTCCATTTGGCGGAGATCCGGTCTCTGCTTACATAACGCAGGCATGAATCCTGAAGAATGTACATCGGGAGCCAGAACACAAGCAGGTCCAGCCATGTGCATCTGAATACCGGTATGGCAAGTACAGCATAGAACAGCGGGGATATCAGATAGATCAGGTTTTTCAGAGGGGAGTACCAGTAGATCACGGAACTCCAGTAGCTGATCTTCTGCTCGGCTGTAAGACCTTTCCGACGGAAGATCTTCAGCTGCCTTGCGGTGGCGATCACGCCTCTGCCCCAGCGGCTGCGCTGTTTGATGTGATCTTTGTATGTATTCGGTGACTGTCCGCTGGCAAGGGGTTCGTCCAGTCCGAGACTGACAAATCCGTTTGATTCGATCAGAAGCCCGGTCGCAAAGTCTTCGGTGATCGATCCGGTATAGAATCCGCCGACGGCATTCAGCGCTTCCCGGGAGATCACCGTATTGGAACCTCCGTAGATGACACTGTTGGATGTTGTTTTGGCCACTTCGATCGTACGGTAGAAAAAGTCCTGTTCATTCGGCGCGCGTTTTTCCGAATACAGTGCATACTGGAAAACATCCGGATCATAGAAACACTGCGGTGTCTGCAGAAGACCGAGATGTCTCTTTTTTTCTGCCGGGAGGCCGGCGGACCGTTTCTCTGCATCTGTAAAATAGGGGATCGTCTTAAGCAGGAAGTCGCTTTTCGGGATCATATCCGCGTCAAAGGTAACGATGTACGGCGCGCAGGTGCGGGCAAGCGCGGCGTTCAGATTGCCGGCTTTGGCACCCTGATTGTCCGGTCTGTCAAAATAACCGATGCCCATATTCCCGGCGAGCCGGCGCATTTCCGGCCGGCGGTTGTCATCACAGAGCCAGATATGCACTTTGGCAGGATCAGGATACCGCATATGCTTTGCGCCGTTGATGGTCTTGCGGAGAAGTTCAGCGGGTTCGTTATATGTGGAAATAAAGATATCGACATCCGGGAATTCTTCCGCGGTGATTTCCGGGAGCGGATGATCCCGCATGCCCAGCAGGTTGGCATAAAGAACCAGTGTTTCCGCGAAACCGAGGATCTCCACAGCCAGAAGGAGAAGATTTGCCGTAACGGCAGGGATGCCTGCTTCAAACGGAATGGAGAGAAATATTCTCCAGCAGAGATAGATAACAGCCGCGAAGGCGCTGATTACCACAAGGATCCTTGATATCAGGAGATAACGCATTCTGTCCTTGTCGGTTTCTGTAATAGGATACAGATCATCGTATGTCCCGGTCCCGTTTCTGAATCTGCGGAACAATATCAGCAGGAGCGAGAAAAGTATTACCGCAGCCCCGCTGATAAGCGCAAACGGCTGCCATTTTTGAACAGATTTATATCCCTGCGGTCCCAGGGATTCGGCGAGCCATGAGCGGAAATCAGATAATCTGCCTTTTTCCACTGCAGCAGCCGGGCGGGGAATACGGTCCGGATCCGCCCCGCGTATCAGTTCCCTGACCCACTTTCCGGATAATGTCAGATCGTTATCATTCAGTGTGCCGGAAGGTCTATGACCGGGTTTAAAGAAGGCAGAAGATTCGTCTTTGTCTGAAAGGCTCCAGACAGTATAACTGATATTCTTTTCCTTCAGATAGGAAAACCATTCTGCGGCAGAGGCGAAATCGATCGTTCCGTCACCGGTATCCTCGCATATTCCGCATTCGCTGATCAGGACGGGAAGACCTGCGTCATAAGCTGCCTGCAGTTCACCTCTGAGACCATCCTTGTGGCTCGCTGCGTAGAAATGCAGGACATACATAAGATTGTCATAAGGAAGCGGACGCATCAGGGGAGCAGAGAGAACCCTGTCATAATCCGGTGTTCCGACGACAATGACCGCTTCGGGCATATTTTCCCGGATCACGGGAATGATCTCGTTGCTGTAACGCATGACATCCGCCCAGTCGGTCGGACCGTTCGGTTCATTGCATATTTCAAACAGGAGATTATCGCAGTTTTTATATTTTTCCGTAATGGTGCGGAAGAATCCGGCAGCTTCCTCTTTGTTTATATTCGGATCATAATCGCTGAGGATGTGCCAGTCCACCAGGACGTACATATCCGCTGCCACAGCAGCGTCGATTCCCTTCATCATCAGTTCTGTACTGCGTTCTTTTTCACCGCTGCAGTAGATATCGGTATACATTGCAAAACGGATGAAATTGCAGTCCCATTCACGGGAAACCGCTGAAATAAATGCCGGGTCGATATAATCCGGGTACCATGTCAGTCCATGGGTACTGACACCGCGCAGCTGTACTTCCTTTCCGCTCTCATCCGCGAGCACGGGACCCTGTACATGCAGACGGCCGTTGACGGACGGTCTGGCAGTCTCAGAGGAATAGGGGATGTCATCTCCGTCTTCAGCCTGTACAGACGGCATGATACTTCCCTGCAATCCTGCCAGGATCAGCACTCCCAGCAATAACAGTATCCACCAGTTTCTATTGTGTTTTTTATACATCATATTCATCTTTCCACTGTAAATATTATAAAACGCAAAACCCGGTTTCATATACGGATACTTGCGTCGGAAGGAAAAAAACGCTGCACCGCAGGGTATACGGCGCAGCACGTTTAAACTGTCATTTTCTGCCGGTCCCGACAGCAGTGAAATGAAAACGGATATAGTTTTATCTGGATGATATATTATTCCGTAAAACAATTCAGGAATGTTTCGATCTCTTCATCACTCATGCCGCCGTCTTTCAGATATTTCCTTGCATAGACTGAGAGATCGGTTGTTTCGATGTCGACACTGTCATCATTGACGATGCTCCGGATCATGGCATTCAGGTTCTTGTCCAGGATGACGTCATATTTCGGCTTGTCAGACTTCTCATCGATTTCGTAATAGTTTGCGTATGTCAGCATGTAATCATCACGGATCGACGCGTAATCGGCACCGGCCAGAGCCTCCATCAGCATGCATACGAACCCCGTCCGGTCTTTGCCTTCCGTACAGTGCACGAGGTAGGGGCCTTCCATCTCAGACATTCTGACAAACCCCTGGGCAAGTGTGACGCGGAAATCGTCCGACATGTAATTCATGTTCAGGGCGAGCGGGATCACTTTTTCATTTTCATAAAGGGACAGAAAATAGGGTGAATCAAAATCATCTGCGGCAATGTATTTTTTGATCTTTGTGTCGTTGTCCGCGAGGTCCAGGATGCATTGTACACCTGCTTCTTCGATCAGGTCATTTACAAACGGTGCACGCTGATGCTGGTTGTCGCACGGGGAAGCGGAACGGTAGAGCGTATTCTTTCTGATATTCTTTGTCCCGACAGCACGGAAATTCGCGAATGCCTCGTCACTCGGGAACAGGGTCCTGTCATCCTTGTAGTGAATGTCCCTGGCCTGCTGTATATCCAGATACTTTCCTTTTTCCCGCAGCCGGACAGAAGCTTTGTCATGCTCATCGGCTTTGCTCATAAGCCAGAGACTGTTCTGTTCAACTGCCTGCAGATTTCCTGTGTCCCAGAGATCATCGCCGTAATTGACAGCGGCTTTGATGTAGTCATATCCCGGATAGGCGATCAGGAGCGTTTCCCCGGCATCGACGTAGTAGCCGTTGTAGTAGGGGATATCTGTGAGTTTGAATCCGTTGGTAAATTCCACATCGACACTGTCCCCGTATGAAAAGCCGAGGCTGTTGAAATCATCGATCGGGATCTTGATATAGATGCCGCCGAATTCCATTTCATGTTCGATCGCGCAGTCTTCAACACTCAGCTGCTGATCAGGTTCTTTTTCTTCCTGTCCGCGGCATCCCGCAGCAGTGAACAGGCTCAGTGACGCCAGACTGATCAGTATTGTTTTTCCGAATTTTATTTTCATATAGCCCCCTCGGATCTTTTCCTGACTTTTATCCTGATTATGATATGCGCAAAGCGAAAAGTACACAGAAATATATTTATTACCGTGATTCTCATTGATCCTGCATCAGTTTCAGCATTTCATAGATCACGGCATCCTGCTGTTCCTGCTTTGATATCAGAAGCATGCCGTCTCCTTTCTGCTTCCCGTAATAGCCGAACCCGGCATGATTTCCGCCTTTGATGACAGATTCTTTACCGGAAGAGGGCCAGTCGGCCTTGGCCTTTTCATATGCGTCCCGGTTCAGGCATCCATCCCGGTCACCGTAAACAGAAAGAAACTGAATATGAACGGGAACAGGATGATTCGGATAGGAAGCCAGCATGATCAGACCTCTGATCTTGTCTGTATGTTTCCGGACGTACTCCGCCGCAGCCGTACCGCCCAGGGAATGCCCCATCAGATACCAGTCGGGATATTCATAAAGATCCATGACCTGATCTGCTCTGCCGATGCCGAAGATCGGCATGCGGAAGGGCATGCGGACAAGAAAACAGTCCGCTCCCTGTTCCGCCAGATGATACATCATCGGGGCATATGCTTTTTCATCGACTTTGCCGCCGGGATAGAAGATCACGGCAGTTTTGTCGGAAGACCCGTCAAAATAATAGCCGAAAGAAGTTTTCCTGACGGTTACAGTATCTGTAGATTGCAGGAAAGATTCAGCAGCCGGTTCAGCAGGATAATACTGCCGGAGATAAAGAAATCCCGCAGTGAGGAAAAGGATCAGGGACAGCAGAATGCTGACCAGTATTTTCCTGATCCGGCCGGTCCTTTTTTTCATGAATATAAGAAGGGTTAATCCGCTTCCCGCTGCTGCGCATAACAGCAGAACGAGAACAGTTCCGAATATGTATTTCATATTGCAGTATTCTCCGGTATGACTGATGTATAAAACTATCGTATCTGTTTCCGGGGAAGATATCCAGAGTACAAAAAGAAAAAGGCACCGTGGTGCCTTTACAGATCAATACTTATTCTGTCTGTCTTTTGCGTCTTCATCGCCGCGCAGGATGGTATTGACGAGAATACCGAGGATCAGTGCGCAGGCAACGGAAGTGATCGTAATCTTTCCGAATGTCAGGGAAAGTCCGCCGATACCGGAAATCAGGATCGTGGAAACAACGAATACGTTGCGGTTGAGTTCGAAATCAAGTCTCTGGATCATCTTCAGACCGGAGACAGCAATGAATCCATATAATGCCATACATACACCGCCCATAACGCAGGACGGGATGCTGGAAATAAATGCCACAAACGGAGCGAGGAAGGAGATGATAATGCACTCAAACGCTGCTGTGATGATCGTTGCGACAGAAGCGTTCTTAGTGATCGCTACGCATGCAACAGATTCGCCGTAAGTTGTATTGGCACATCCGCCGAAGAATGCGCCGACGATGGAGCCGACACCGTCACCGAGAAGTGTGCGGTGAAGTCCCGGGTCATCCAGCAGATCACGTTCGATGATCGTGGAGATGTTCTTGTGGTCAGCGATATGTTCCGCAAAGACAACGAATGCGACCGGGATATAGGCAACAGCGATCGTTCCGATATATCCTGCATCGATCTCGGAGAAGCCTTTGGCTGCCGTCAGGAATGTGAATTTCGGAACTGAGAAGAAAGTCGACAGTGTAACACCGTTCTCCCACAGTGCTGTAACCGGTGCGAAGTTGATGATCTGCATCGCTGTATTTCCGGTGGAAGTGCCGATAAATGTCAGGATCGCGGCTGCGATATAACCGGCAAGGATTCCGAGGATGAACGGAATCAGTTTAGCGTTGGTCTTGCCGTATGTGCTGACGATCATTGTCGTAAGCAGGGCAATCAGACCGCAGAGGACAGCCCACTGTGTAGGTTCGCCGGTCAGACTGGAAGTCTGCAGGTCACCTACGGCATTGCCTGCCAGGGAAAGTCCGATAATAGCGACTGTCGGTCCGATAACGACCGGCGGCATGAGACGGTTGACCCAGTGAACACCGACTGCTCTTACCATCAGTGCGAGAACGACATATACCAGACCGGCAAATGTTGCACCGAGGATCAGACCTGTATATCCGGCCTGTGCAGAAACAGCTCCTGCAAACGCTGCGGACATAGATCCGATGAAGGCAAATGAGGATCCCAGGAAAACCGGGCTTTTCTTTTGTGTGAAGATTACATAGACGAGTGTGCCTACACCGGCACCGAACAGAGCTGCAGATGAATCCATTCCGTTTCCGATGATCATCGGAACAGCGATGGTTGCAGCCATGATGGCCAGCACCTGCTGGAATGCGAAGACAATGAGATGATTACGGCTCGGTTTGTCTTCGACATTGTAAACGAGTTTCATTACGATTTACCCCCTTAATCATTCCGTAAAATAATATTCCATTTGAAAATGGAACGTCAACAGAAGTTTTTGATGTAAGCGGATACATTGCTGAAATAATTGTTAATCCAACCAAATTCGGAACATAAAAACGATCAGCTGCCATGCGCGCTGGGAAAATGCTTTCAGATTACTGCGATATCCTCAATGCACCTGTTATAATAATTAAAATACTAATTATGCTTTTTTTGCTGAAGGGGAGGAACGCCTATGACCGATCAACGTGAAATCCGGAATAAAGCAAACACATATTTTTTCACAAAGGTCATCGTCAATGCCTGTCTGATCATTTTCGGTGCATTGCTGATATCTTTTTTCCTGCGGCAGATGCAGCACAGCGCAGGTCTGAGGAAACAGCAGCGAAGCAACGAGACTGCCCTGACGGAGACGATAGAAATTCTTTCCCAGAATCAGAACGATGCTGCTGAACTGACCGATATTTTCCATGATTCCAACCAGGATATGCTGGATAATCTGCAGGAACTGCTGGAAAGCGGCCTGTATGACTCGCTGGGTGACGCGGATGACAATGCACGTGCTTACGTGTTTGCGGATATGGTAGAGAGGTCCGGTGTCGATTACCTGTTTGTGATGGATGAGGAAGGCACTGTTCTGATCTCTCCCAATACGGAGCTGACCGGTACCAATCTGCGTACATCCGGACTGCTCAGTGACCGCGGAGTCGATCACCTGATTCCCGGCACAAGAAATAAAGAGGGGACAGTCTCCCCGGCAAAGGAAACAACGGAATACGGAGATTATTATTTCTATTCTGTCCGGACTTCTTTCAAAAAGAGAGAATTTGTGATCGTACTCGGCGCGAAAGCGGAAGTCCTGGATGTCCAGCTGGCTTCGCTGCGCGATCTTTCGGCCGTCCTCAGCAATGCTGCTGTAAACAACAACGGATTTATGTTCGCGGTCGATTCCACAGACTATTCTTTCCTGTATTTTCCGGAAACGAAAGATCTGAAAGAAACAAATGCGATCGAAGCCGGGATGACGGAAGAGGCACTGGAAGACGGATATGCCGGCCGCCAGACGATCGGCGGCGTGAAATACTACTGTGTTTCGCGCAAGTTCGGAAACAGTACGGTCATCTGTGCCGTCGCTGAAACGGAAGATATTTATTTCAATGACAAATACGTCCTGTTCTGGTCTATAACCGGGTTTGTCCTGGTGATGCTGCTGTGTCTGTCTTACGCTGTCATTGTCCGGAATGATTTTGTCCGCCACGCTGTGCAGACAGAAAGAAAGGTAATCGGAAAACGCAAAGGCAGTCCTGTCTATTTCGACATCTCGATCTTCAAAAAAGTGTTTCCGCTGATGATTGCGGGAGTATTGCTGATCTTCGGTATTTCCTTCTATACGCAGACACTTCTCGAAATATCTGAAAGCATTGAGAATTCGGAACTTGCCCTGAATGAGGTAACTGCGCGTTATGAGGAAAGCAACCGGAACCGGGAACTGATCAGGAATTACTATGACAACCGTTTTCTGTCCAAAGCAAAACTGCTTTCCTATCTGATTGAAGAAGATCCTTCCGTGCTGAATGAGACTTCTGACCGGTATTACACCGATTATGACAGGTCGGGAGACCGGTACTTCATTTTTGACGATGAAGGAAATCCGCTGAAATCTGTTTCCGAATCTGCTCTTCTGAAAAAAATGTGTGAAGAAAATGATCTGGATTCCCTCTACATTTTCGATGAAAACGGCCATACGATCGCGACCAGCACATCCAACTGGTTCTTTACAGTCAGTCATAAACAGGATGATCAGTCCTATATATTCCTTGATATCCTGGACGGCAGGAAAGACGAGTGCATCCAGGAAGCCATGACAGATGATCTCGGCGCGGAGAATCAATATATCGGCGTAAAGATGATGTATTACACCGCAAAAGATGAGGACGGCAATACCATTTACGTATCCCATAAAGATTATGAAGCAAGAAATGATGAAAATATTGAATCTGATGTGGAAGGTGAGATTACACCCCACCGGTCAATGCTGCAGATCGGCCTGAATTCCGAGATATCATCACGCATACTGGCTTCAACGGATGTCCGGAAGGTACTTTCTTCCGATATGCTCACAAACGGATTCATCCTGCTGTTTGACAGCAGTGAAGCCCATAAATGCCTGTACTCACCGGTTGAAGCTTCCATCGGAAAGACAGCGGAGACCCTCGGCATTTCAAAAAACGCGTTTACCGGCCTTGATTATTACGGATTCCGGTCTGTAAACAATATTACATACTTCATGGCTTTCCGCTATGTGGAAGGTTATTTCATCGCCACGGCAGTTCCGAAATCTGAGATGTACCAGTCACGGTTTATCATTTCACTGATTACTGCATTTACAAGCCTGCTCCTGATTTTGTTCCTTTCCGGCACCGTTACACTGACAACCGAAGAAGAAGAGACGCTTTATGCGACGATGAGTGAGTCACAGGAGGAAAAAGGTTTGGATTCCGCAATCTTCAACATTATCCTGCCTTCCGGCAAGCAGGCTTCGACGACTAAAGCCGCTGCCCGATGGGATAACAAGTGGATCCCCTGGAGTGAAAAAAGCCCTGAACAGAAACTGCTTCTTCTGATCAGTATTGTCTTTGGAATCATGATCATCTATGTGCTGATCGCTGTGATCGGTGTAAACAGATTCTTTGAAAAAGGTTCTGTGATCCAGTATATACTCAGCAGAAACTGGGACAGGGAAGTGAATGTGTTTGCTTTGAGCGCATGTATGATCGTCCTGATCATGGTTACCATTATTGCTGTTCTGTTCCGTCTGCCGGTTCAGATGGCATCGTCGCTGCTTGGTGCAAGAGGGGAAACGATCGCTCATCTTCTGCTCTCTGTCGTCAAGTACGGCGGTACGATATTTGCACTCTTCTACTGTCTCTATCTCGTGGGTATGGATGCGCAGAATCTTCTCGCCAGCGCCGGTATCCTCTCACTTGTCATTGGTCTTGGCGCACAGAGCCTGATCAAGGATATCATTGCCGGCATCTTCATTGTATTTGAAGGAGAATTCCGCGTCGGCGACATCGTCACGATCGGCGGCTTCCGCGGAACCGTCATGGATATCGGTCTGCGGACAACAAAGATCCTCGGTGTTGACGGCAATATCAAGATCTACAATAACAGCGACATCACGGGCGTTCTGAATATGACCAAGGAAGCATCCTACGCATTCTGCCGTGTCAGCATCGAGTACGGTCAGGATATCGAATATGTGGAAGAAGTCCTGCGCCGTGAACTTCCTGATCTGAAAGAAAAAGATGCGAGAATTCTGGACGGCCCGGTATATGCCGGTGTTGCCGAACTCGGTCAGAGCGGTGTAACGCTCGCGATCTGGGCGAAATGCAACGAACTGAATATTATCGGCGTCACCCGTTATCTGAACCGTGAGATCCTGCAGATCTTCTACCGGAACCATATCAATGTTCCGTTCCCGCAGGTCACAGTTTCATATCTTCCTGATGAAAAGGAAACTCCTCCCGCACCGGCACCGGTTCCTGAAGAGACGGAAAAGGAAGAAGAAAAATCCTGATACATATAAAATAACTTTGGTCAGACCGAAGTTATTTTTGTGTCTTCATATTCAGAAAAGCTTTTATAAAGATCCTCACAGAACCGGATATAACGGACCGTCATCTCCGGTGTATTCACGTGACTGAAAGTTTTATTGGCGAGAATACAGCTGTTATAGTGTTCCAGTTCATACCGGAACTCATAAGGACAGGGGAAGCTGATAAGCTGTTCAATGCCGCTCTCCGGTATGATCCGCGCCTCACCGGCTTTCCAGTAATCCGGGATTTCGATGACCGCATGATCCAGGTAAATTGTAAGACCGTTTTTGAAAAGCACACGGGTGGAAACATTCAGACAGGCTACGCTTCCGTTTTCCAGCAGGGCAGTTACACAGCACTGGTCTTCCGCCTCATTTTCCGGAAAAGAGTCAGTACCCGAACAGGAAATGATTCTTTCGCCGAGGAATTCCGCCATACGGAAGAAATAAGCCTCGTTGCCGTACAGTACACCGCCGCCGTATTCACGCTTCCGGTTCCATCCGCCGGTATACGGCCCGCTTGTATAAGACTGACGGAAAGTCATATAACGGATCCTGCCGAATTCCTGTGAATCAATGATCTGTTTTATTTTCCGGTACAGAGGAAGATGCGGCGTTTTGATTGCTTCCGTAATGAATAATCCTCTGCTTCAGAAGCGTGGAGTACAAACGGTTTCTCAACAACAGCATGTTTTCCCGCTGCGAGTGCTTTTTTTGCGTATTCGTAATGCAGGCTGTTGATCAGGGGAATATAAACCGCGTCTATCTCATCGCTTTCCAGCAGGGTCATGTAATCCGGAAAGACATTTGGTATATCCAGTTCTTTTGCGAACGATTCCGCCTTAGACATCGATCTTGCGGCAATGGCGGTTACTTCCCCGTTGGAAGTGAGACGCATTCCCTTTACAAAACGGGGAACGATCGTCGCGGATGAAAGAATACCGTATCTTACTATTGTTTCAGTCATGTTCAAACCTCTTACTGATAGTATAATAACAATCAGATAAGAAAACGTCTTTTGTTTTGCATATAAGGCATAATCATTAAAAGGAGAAAACAGGTATGAAAACTTATGCGGGAATCGATATCGGCGGCACACAGCTGAGACTGGGCATCTTTGATGAAAACGGCAGCCTTCTGGATGTGTTCAAGACAGACAATGACCGTTCCCTGGGCGGGGAAAGGAATATCGACAGACTGCTTGCATACGCGGATCAGCCGGAATGGGAGATCTGCGCGTACGGAATCGCTTCTCCCGGTCCACTGGATCTGAAAGCCGGGAAAATACTGAATCCGCCGAATCTGTACGGCTGGGATAATTTTGAGATCGTCAGGTATATCACGGAAAAAACCGGGAAACCCTGCACGGTGAACAATGACGGAAATCTGGCAGGTCTTGCGGAAGCAAGGATCGGTGCCGGCAAAGGGTATGACTCTGTGATCTTTATCGGAATGTCCACAGGAATGGGCGGGTCGTTTGTCTATAAAGGGGAACTGATCAACGGTGCCCACTGCAATACGGCGGAATTTTATAATGTGATCGTCAATGATGATCCGTATCATCATGGCAGCGCCAATCCGGGTTCCCTGAATGAAACAGCAGGAGGTGCCGCAATGGAACGCATTGCCTCGGAAGCGTACGGCAGACAGATGTTCGCGAAAGACCTGTTTCACGAATATGATAAGGGGGATCCGAAAGCGGAAGAGATCCTGGAAAAAACATCAGAAGCACTTGCCCGCGGCATCGCCGATATCTATTACATTATCGATCCTGATATCTATGTGATCGGCGGGTCCATCGGTCTGAACAATCCCTGGTATATTGAAAAGGTTTTTGCCAAAGCAAAGAAATATATGACAGATCCGGATATCCGGACGGCACTTTCCGCATTCGGTGATGACGCGGGACTTTACGGTGCAATGATTGCCGCGAAGGATATTGCCGAATAATCCGCAGAAGACAAAAGAAAAGATTTCAGCCTGAACTGAAATCTTTTTTGCCATTGATGGATCTACAGCTGACGGTAAAGGTCTTCCGGCCGGATCCCGTTTTGTTTCGCCAGGCTGTTCCAGTTGTCGTTTGCAATCTTCACATAGAGAGAACGCGGGAAGGCAAACGGCTCCGCGAAGATATCGTCGATAACTTCTCCGGCATTGACAGCCTGTGCCAGTCTGCGCATGCCCTGGTCGATCTTCCTGGAAGGGAATAACCTGACCGGTACGGTTTTTTTCAGCGTCCCGATCAATTCCCCGGCGCTGACGCCGAGACCGCCGCAGTAATCAAAGCCCATTTTTGTGCACCATAACCTGACGGCAGTGAAGAGGGAAGCCAGCTGAGAGCTTTCATAAAGTCCCATATTCGCGAGAACGTAGATCTTCTTGGAGCCGCCGCGATAGTGCTTTTCCAGATACTCCATGAAGCGGACGACCTGGGAAGGCAGCCCGTCAACGTACAGCGGCACGCAGAAGACGATCGTTTCTGTTTCTTCGGTTTCTTTATAAAGATCCTGCATACGGCTCAGATAACTGACAAGCGGAATGACTGCAGGTTCCTGTTTCAGAAGCTGCGAAAGTTCCTTTGCCAGTACAGCGGAGTTCCCGTTCTGAAAGCGCACGCTTCCGTTGATCAGGATGGTTTTCCCGTCTGTACATTTTCTTTCCGGATACCGGATCTTCCTTTTTCTTTGTTCAATGAAGATGACATCTTTTACCGTGCCCCTGATATTCGTGCATACTGCCCGGACATACCTCCGGGCAGTTTGTTTTTCGTTTTCGGTCAGTTCCGGTCCGTAGAACATGAATGTAAAGAGCTTGTTTTCCGCATACCGCTTCTGATGATGTGTTTCACCGTCAATGACCTCAAACTGCGGCAGGACATAGCCCAGGCATCTGTCAAAAACATTTTTGATGAAACCGGAAAACCCGCCGTATGTAAACCGGCTGATGACCACGATTTCATCTGCGTGATGGATCAGATATCCCATGTTTTCATATCCGTCCATGATCACGCATTTTCCCGGATCCCTGTTCCAGCAGGAAAAGCACCCGGTACACGGACGGATCGTTCCCTGATCGGAAATGATATGCCATCCTTCTTTTGAAAAACCGGTTCCGGCCCATTCTTCCGGACTGAGATCATGTATTAACAGATTCATAAAACCTCCCTGATGCATCACAGGTCTTTCTGGTAGAACCGGTCCATAGCTGAATGAACCGCGTTTTCCGGTCTGCTGATCTGTCTGTAACCGGATCTTTCGTAGATATGGATCGCTGCCTGAAGGTTTGTATGTGTTTCCAGATAGATCTGCCGATAGCCCATCTGCCTTGCGGTGTCTTCGATAAAACGGATCATCTCATAGCCGATGCCGTTTCCGCGGACAGATTCTGCGAGATAAAGCTTCTGCAGTTCGCAGCATTCTCCTTCATATCCGGCAATACCGATACCGCCGACGACCGTTTCATGATCGGTCAGGACATAATAGGCACGGCCGGGGAGGGAATAATATTCGGACAGATGATCCAGGCTGCTGTCATAGTAAGCAGTCCCGGGAATATCCAGATGGTGGTTTCTGAGGATCGTGCGGATCAGTTCTGCAAGCTGGGTGTCATAATTCCTGCATAATGGTCTGTATTCCATAACCGTCTCCGTATGCCTGTTCAGCGCATGCCGATTTCCTGCAGGAAAAAGCTATCCAGGCTTTCCCAGGAGGACTCTTTTGATTCATCAAGTCCATTCAGATATGTTTCGGCTGTCAGGATCTCTTCTTCCAGAAAGAAATCGATTTCGGCGACAGGGGGGATCTTCATTTTCTCCGGACCATGCAGCTTCAGGTCCAGAAGTCTGTCTACGGATGGCTTCATGTGATCCGGGAGAACGGTTTCCGTCAGGTCACGGAACAGCACCGGCGGTTCCGTATGGTTTTCCATGATCCATCTGCAGGCCAGAAGGGGTCTCAGCGCATAGAAGTATTTCTTGGGCACGACCTGATCCTTCTGCAGGAAGTTATGGATCGTCCGCCGCGCTGTGCTCAGGTAATGGTACAGCATCTTCTTTTCCGAGAAACATGTTTTCAGCAGGGGATCGATCCGCTGCCGGAATCCGGTCTCAACATACCGTACAGGGGAATTCATCCATTCATACAGCGTCGGATTGGAACGGTTCAGGAGTTTCAGTGTTTTGTCCAGATCCCATCCGTTCACATCCCATGTGTCATCGACCGGGAGTTCGATCACATCCCTGTCTGCCTTCAGCTTCAGATAGGCAGAGGGTTCTCTTTTGTATATGAAACGTACATCAAAATCACTGTCCTCCGAAGCAAAACCCCAGGCACGGCTGCCTGATTCAACCGCCCAGAGGACTGTCACATTGTATTCTTTTTCGATCTCGTGCAGCTTCTGCGGCACCAGTATATTCATTTCTTCCTGCTTCATATCATCTTCCTGATATTCCTATTATACACATAGTTCAGGTTCCGTCTTCTTCCCGGCTTTGAAAACAGACATTTCATCCTGCGGAAATCAGAGTATAATCATTATAAAAAAAGGAGCCCGCGATGATTAAACTGTACGAAAACGGAATATTCCTTCTGGATGGGAACACCATCATCGAGGATCCTGCAGCGCTGCCTGCAGGCATCACAAAAGAAGAAGCTGAAAAGGGAACAATAGCCTATCGTATTCTGGAATCTCACAATACATCAGGAGATATGGATCAGCTGAAACTCAGATTTGATTCCCTGACTTCACATGATATTACTTACGTCGGCATTATACAGACGGCACGCGCTTCCGGCATGACGGAATTCCCTGTGCCATATGCGCTGACAAACTGCCACAATTCACTTTGCGCTGTCGGCGGAACGATCAATGAAGACGATCATAAATTCGCGCTTTCAGCCGCACATAAATACGGGGGGATCTATGTCCCGACAAATCTTGCGAATATCCATTCCTATAACCGTGAGATGATGGCCGGATGCGGAAGGATGATCCTCGGATCGGATTCCCATACGCGTTACGGCGCCCTCGGTACGCTCGGCGTCGGGGAAGGCGGCGGGGAGCTTGCCAAACAGCTGGTCAGAAGAACCTATGATTTTAAGAGACCGGGTGTGATTGCTGTTTATCTTAAAGGAAAGCCAAGAGCCGGTATCGGGCCGCAGGATGTTGCGCTCGCAATTATCGGTGCTGTTTACGAAAATGGCTATGTTAAAAACAAAGTCATGGAATTTGTCGGCCCGGGTATTAAGGATCTCCCGGTGGAATACCGCAATGCCATTGATGTCATGACGACTGAAACGACCTGCTGGTCATCGGTATGGGTTACAGATGAAAAGACAAAACAGTACTTTGCGCTGCACGGACGTCCGGAAGCATACAGAAAACTGGAACCCGCTCAATATGCATGGTATGACGGCTGTATAGAAATCGATCTCAGCAAGATCGAATGCATGATCGCAATGCCCATGCATCCGTCAAATGTTTATACCATACATGAACTGCAGGAAAACGCAGCAGAAATACTGCGCCAGACAGAAGAAAGCGTCAATGGGCGTTTTCAAAATGTCAGGATCGATCTTTCTTCCAAACTGATCGACGGCAGGATCCATGTGGACCAGGGCGAGATCGCCGGATGTTCAGGCGGTACATTTGACAACATCTGCGCAGCTGCGGATATCCTGCGCGGTAAGAGCTGCGGAAACGGTGTTTTCTCACTGAGTGTCTATCCGGGTTCCATGCCGGTATTATCTGCTTTGGCGGGAAACGGCATGATGAAGGATCTGATCTCTGCCGGCGTGATCATGCGCGAGTGCTTCTGCGGACCGTGTTTCGGCGCCGGTGATACACCGGCCAACGGCGAATTCTCCATCCGTCATACGACCAGGAATTTCCCAAACCGCGAAGGTTCCAAGCCGGCGGAAGGACAGCTCGCTGCCGTAGCGCTGATGGACGCGAGATCTATAGCCGCGACAGCAGCCAACGGCGGTATCCTCACTGCCGCTACGGACATTGAAATAGAATATACAGAACCTGCCTATGAGTTTGACAGCGGCATCTATGAAAAACGTATTTACAACGGATGGTCAAACCCGGATCCGGCATTTGAACTGAAGTTCGGCCCGAACATCAAGGACTGGCCGGAAATGCCCGCATTGTCGGATGACCTCCTTGTCAGGATCTGTTCCTATATTACCGATCCGGTAACCACGACGGATGAACTGATTCCTTCCGGTGAAACGTCCTCTTTCCGTTCCAATCCGGAACGGCTGAGCGAGTTTACACTGTCGAGACGGGATCCGGATTATGTGCCTCGTGCCAAGGTCATCCGTGTGATTGAACGTGACCGCCGTGCAGGCAGGGGACTGCCGGATGAGATCAGCCGTGTTTACGATGCGCTCGAAAAGACCGGCTTAAGCGTTGACAGAAACGGGACAAATATCGGCTCGGCGATCTACGCGAACTGCCCGGGTGACGGCAGTGCCAGGGAACAGGCAGCTTCCTGCCAGAGGGTTCTCGGCGGCGCGGCCAATTTCGCCGGATCATACGCCACAAAACGCTACCGCTCCAACTGTATCAACTGGGGCATGGTACCGTTTGTGACAGATGAAGCAGATGCTTTTGCATGCGGTGATTATGTATTCGTTCCCGGCGTACGCGAAGCGGTAAAACAGTGCATCGGGGAAATGACCGTATATGCTGTCAAAGCGGACGGTACTGTAAAGCAGTTCACGGTTTCACTCGGTGACCTGACAGAAGATGAACGTCAGATCATCATGGACGGCTGTCTGATCAATTACTACCGGAATCATTGAGATGAGAGTACAGGAAATATCCTGTACTTTTTTTATACAGAATCAGCCGGATGTTCATCTGCACGCATGTATAGGGAAAAACTTTGTTCTTAATTCAGACATATGGCGATCTGTGTCACAAATCGTTTCCGTTTGGTGATATGATTTAGTTAACAGTTTTAAGGGGGTCATAATATGACAGGTTTACCATTAATCATTATTTTTATTCTAGCGGTTGTACTGATGATCATCATGATTTCGAAATTCAAGATCCATCCGTTTATTTCGATCATGCTGATATCAGTTGTCCTCGGACTGCTCGCAGGCATTCCAATCACTGACCGCGTCCTTGAGGACGGTACCAAGATCAGCGGTCTCGCCAATGTAATCGGCGCAGGCTTCTCCGGTACATTCTCAAGCATTGGTATCGTTATCATTCTCGGTGCCCTGATCGGCAGTATTCTGGAAGCTACCGGTGCAGCGCTGACACTGGCTGATCTCGTGATCAAAGTGGTCGGTCAGAAGAATCCTGTACTCGCTATGGAGCTCATGGGCTGGGTCGTTTCCATTCCTGTATTCTGCGATTCCGGCTTCGTTATTCTGAACCCGATCCGCAAAGCGCTTGTCCGCCGCACGGGAGAATCTTCTGTTGCGATGACGGTCGGTCTTGCGTCCGGTCTGTACATTTCCCATGTATTCATTCCGCCGACACCGGGTCCGATCGCAGCTGCTTCCACACTGGGAATCGGCGACAGCCTGCTCCTGGTCATGTTAATGGGTGTTGTCTGCTCGATTTTCCCGCTCGCTGCCGGTCTCTTCTACGCTAAATTCATCGGCAAAAAGGTCAAGGCAGATGATGAACTGAATTCTGAAGAAGTTGTCAAGACATATGAAGAGCTCGTTGCTGAATACGGCAAACTGCCGAATGGTTTTTCCGCTCTTGCTCCGATCATTGTCCCGATCATCCTGATGGCGCTGTCTTCCATCGTTTCCATGGCAGGCATGAAAGGCGATTTTGCAGCCCTGATCACATTCCTCGGAACACCGATCATCGCGCTGGCAGTCGGTACCGGTTTCGCGGCATTCCAGCTTTACCAGGCCGGCAAAATGTCTGATTTCTACAAGATCACGGATGATACCCTGAAAACAGTCGGCCCGATCCTGTTCGTTACAGCAGCGGGCGGCGTTCTCGGAAAAGTCATTGCCGCATCAGACATGGTAAACTATATTTCTTCACACGCAACTGTACTTTCCGCTATGGGAATCTTCTTCCCGTTCCTGCTCTCCGCGATCCTGAAGTCCGCACAGGGTTCCTCTACAGTTGCCCTGACGACGACAGCGGGTATTGTTGCACCGCTTCTTCCGGTACTCGGATTCGCAACGCCGATCAGAATTACCCTGGTCTGCATGGCAATCGGTGCCGGTGCTATGACAGTATCTCATGCGAACGATTCCTATTTCTGGGTCGTTACCAACTTCGGTGCAATGTCGCCTGACCGCGGCTATAAGACACAGACTGCCAACACGCTCGTTATGGGTGTTGCAGCTATTCTTGAAATCGCTCTGCTGAGCCTGATTTTCCACTGATCGGTGAATATATGAAATTATTGTTTGCGTCAGATTCATTCAAAGGAAGCCTCAGCAGCGAGAAAACTGCGGAACTGCTGAAGAAAGCTGCTGAAGAAGTTTTCGGTGAATGTGAGACTTCCAGCGTTCCGGTCGCGGACGGCGGTGAAGGTACCGTGGATGCAGTCATTGCTGCAGAGAATGGTGAAATTGTTACATGTACGGTATACGGACCTTTGATGGCACCGGTGCAGGCGCACTATGGTGTATTCAACGGAGAAAATGCCGTTATTGAAATGGCATCTGCTTCCGGATTGCCTTTGATCGAAAGAGCAGAACGTAATCCGATGAATACCACAACTTACGGTACAGGCCAGCTGATTCTTGATGCCCTGGAAAGAGGATATCGGGATATCTCCATCGCGATCGGCGGATCTGCTACAAATGACGGCGGAATGGGCTGTGCGAGAGCCCTCGGTGTAAAATTCCTGGATGCAGACGGTAAGGAACTGGAAGGATTCGGAAGAGATCTGATTAATGTTGCAGCGATTGACGTATCCGGTTTGGATAAACGGATTGCAGATACGAAAATTACCGTTATGTGCGATGTAACCAACCCGCTTTGCGGTCCAAAGGGTGCGACCTGGACATTCGGCGCACAGAAGGGTGCTTCCAAGGAAATGCAGACAGAACTGGAAAAAGGCATGTGCAATTACCGTGATGTCATTAAAAACACTTTCGGTATTGACTGCGATACGATACAGGGTGCAGGTGCTGCCGGCGGACTGGGAGCTGCATTAAAGGTCTATCTCAAAGGAGATATGAAATCCGGTATTGAAACAGTACTTGATCTGATCCATTTCGATGAACGTTTGGAAGGTGTTGATCTTGTTGTGACAGGCGAAGGAAGAACAGACTGGCAGAGCTGCTTCGGCAAAGTTATGCAGGGCGTCGGAGAGCATGCGAAAGCGAAAGGTGTTCCGGTACTTGGCTTATCCGGAGGATTAGGCAAGGATGCAATGGATATCTGTAAACACGGTGTCTGTTCTTTAATGACAACGGTCAACGGACCTATGCCGATTGAAGAAGCGATTGAACGTGCTGAAGAATTGTATTATGAAGGCGCTGTCCGCATGTTCCGGTTTGTGAAAACCGGCATGGATATGGCAAAATAAAAGCTAAATGAAAACTGAAGCTTTCCGGCTTCAGTTTTTAATTTGTTTTTCTGTGTATTCCGCTTTCAGGTCGATGCTCAGTTTTTCCGGTATTCTGCGCGGACCGCGTACAGCATTGATACCGTATGTACCGAGAACCGCAAATGTAAATCTGTCTTTGTCATAACGATGCAGCAGACGGATCCGCATGACTTTTTTCATGGAGACATTCTCATTCCTGAAGGAATAAGAAATATCGGTTTCCGTTACTTCGCAGGCAAAAAGGACAGCGGAATACGGGACCGCTACATACAGGTAGACGATATCTCCCGGATGTATATTCGAAGACTGTTTCCACAGGATCGTATCGGTATCGTTGAACGCATTGACGACATCATAATATTTCGGGTTCGCCGGGATGATCCATTCACCGACGGCAGAGGCATTCTGATAGCTGATATCAACAAGTTTCAGTATTTCTTCATCTTCCAGACTGTCATCCAGGATAACGGTGACCCAGTTCTTTTTGCTGAGGTGCCAGGAAGGGTATATATGCTCTTTCCGCAGATAAGAAGGAACCTGTTTGTCCAGTTTGATATTCAGCACCTCGATTTCACCGTTTTCATCAGGAATCAGTTTTTCTTTTCCGATATTCATGATGATGCCGAACCATTTACCGCCTGCCTCATTCCGGAAGACCCCGTAACCGGGAAACCGTGACCAGAGAAATTCCGGAAGGACACCGTATCTGCGTCCGATCTCTTCCGCGATCCGGTTGCTCTGCGGAAAAATAAAGGATTCTTTTGTGCAGCATTTTTCCGCTATATCCTCCAGTATGCCTGTGTATTCTTCCCGGACTTTGCCGGAAAAGGAACCGGCAGTATTTCCGGTGCGGTAATTGGTATATTCCTCTCCGGTTTCTGCGTCGATCACTTTCCCGGAGATGCCGCCGTCCGCATCGATCCTGATCTCTGCGGTGAATGAACCATCCATCATACTTTCAGAATAAACAAAACCGCTGCCGTCCTCATGGAAACCATATGCTGCAAGCAGTTCATTCCGGATCCTCTTTCTCTTGAATATTTCCTTTTCGATCGCTGTCATAATCTGTTTCTTTCCTGTATTTCCAAATGCGTGATTCTTTCAGCGGACAGTAAAGGCAGTCCATTCGGTATTGCTGTACTGCATGACATCTCCGGCTTTTATCATGCCGAGTTTTTCATAGAAAGGAATTGCTTTTTCGTTTGCGGTCAGATAAACCGTGATATCCTTTTCACCGCCTGCAGTCTCAAGTGCCATATGCATGAGGTTTCTGCCGATACCCTGCCGTTCATGATCTTTTGCCACTCCCAGATCGGTGATGTACAGCCAGTAGGCAAAATCCGTCAGGCCAAGCAGTACGCCGGCAAGGGTCCCGTTCTCATCCCGGGCGGTCAGTGATATGGAAGCGTTTTTTAATAATTTTGTGATCCTCTCTTCAAATCTTTCAGCCGGATACTGGGATCCCAGATCCGTATGCCTGAGAAAATCAATATATTCATAAGCGGATAAACGTTCATTGCTGTACCGAATCATAGGTTGTCTCCGTTTTCTGTTTTTGCATGTAATGATCAAGATAACTGTTTATGAGGTACATCCGGTAATCGTCCTCCCCGAATGCACGGTCCGAATGGAAATCACCGAATTGTTCCGCCAGCTTCTGCCATGAGGTTTCTGCGAGGGCATTCAGAGCAAATGTATCTCCCTTTATAATGCGCGGGATCAGAATTTCTGTTTTTTCATTTTTCAGATTTCCTATGATCCACGGTTCCGTCATATGCGTGAAATTGTAATAAACATCATAGGTATTGGAAATGTTGAGTGTGATCTCATCTGTGATCGGAAGCTTTGGCACAGATGAATCTTTCTGCAGTATTTCACAGCATTCTCTTTCTGTTAAAACCTCTTCATATCCGAGGTATACCGGTATCAGTTCTGCCGGTATATTCCGTTTCCTGATACGGATCGGATACAGCTTTCGGTTCTCCCCGTCGCATGTTCCCTCATGAACGAAGAATTCAAGCTCCGGACATTTTTCCCTGATCTTCTGCGCCATATGGTATATCTCAATGATCTCATCTTTATTCTCTTCGTTGATGAAGCACTGCCAGCGGGGTACGATCCCGTTTTCCGTCAGCAGTTCTGAAGCTTTTAATACTTCTTTAAACGCTCCTTTTTTGCCTATATAGCGGTCCTGTGTTTCTTCCAGTCCGAAAAACGTCAGCTGTACTTTGTTTACACCAACAGATTTCAGAAAGGGTATATAAGCATCATCACGTACGATCCGCCAGAAACCTGCCAGTTCAAAACGCTCTGGTACCGTATTTTTCGAAATATCCAGATCCCGCTGCCATCTTTCTGCATAATTATCACAGAAATCAGGTTCCCGCAGCCAGCTGTAGAAGGCGATCTTTTCCGCGTAAGGAGAAAAATAATCCATAATGAAAAGGTCAGCGTCTTCTTCCATTTTCCTGTTGGGCATATGTCCGAGCCAGCAGTGCATACACCGGTTCGGGCATCCGTACAGATCTGTGACAAGATTCAGTTTCCGGATCATTATGGATCTCACCTCCCGCTAAAAGCATAAGTGAAAACCATCTCCCGGACAAGTGGAGATGGTTTTTGTCAGTTATCCTTTTTTCTTTACCGGTATCCAGATCGCACTGCGGTAGTCGGGGTCAGTCTTTTCGCCGTTTACGCAATCATACCATTCCACGTTGGCGCTGCCGCAGAGCTCATACTCCGGGTTGCCCGGCAGCCATTCCTTAAAGATCCGCGTGTTAACACTCTGCAGAGCCTCCGGAATCGGACCGATGCAGTTGAACACCGCCCACTCGCTTCTTGGAAATTCATAAACGACCATGCCCTCCGGCACCTCTCCGCCTGAATATTTTCCGGCTATAAGATATCTGAATTTTCCATTGCCGATATCATCTATACAGATGCCGTATTCCCCGATACAGTTATCCACCACGGCCTGCTCGCAGGGATTTGCCGGAGCATTACCGGCGTAAACGCTGTAAGCATACTTATCGCAGATCTCATCCCAGTACTTCGGGATCTCTGCATATGCGGTTTCATTGTCAAACACTTTCTGAAAGCCGATGACCTTAAACGGAAACATCGTTGTGATCGTATAGTCCATCTGATTACCTCCTTGCATCTGCACACTGATGGTCAGAGGAAGAAAAGTTCTGACTGCGGCACTGCCTGCCCGGATCTGGGAAGGGGATGCGCCGTGAAACCGGGAAAAAGCCTTAGTGAAACTTTCCGGAGTTTCATACCCGTAACGCAGTGATATGTCGATTACTTTGTCATTTGTCCCGAGGAGATCAAGCGCCGCCTGATACAGCTTCCTGTTTCTGATGTATTCCCCGATCCCGTATCCTGTCATCAGGGAAAATCCTTTCTGCAGAAAGAAAGGGGACATATAAACCTCCCGGGAAACATCCTGCACACTGATACTGTCAGTCAGATGCTCTTCCATGTAATCGATCGCTCTGCGTATGCTTGTCAGCCATTCCATTGTCAGGCTCCTCTCTCTGATGCTTCTATTGTAGAAATGATCAGATATTACTTCCTGTCAATTCCTGTTTCGTTTTGTCAGGGATCATTTGCGTATCTTCAGCGGATATCGATCCAGATGCCGATATCTCCCATCTTGGAATCGGGAATATTCCTGTAGAAACGCTGTGCTTCCTCATTTGATGCTGTCAATGCGATGAGAGTTGTTATACCTTTTTTCTTCAGTGTTCTCTTCAGCTCATCCAGCAAAGCCCGTGCAGCGCCCTGATGGCGAAAACTTTTGAGCACGCAGATCCAGTCCAGATATGCTTTTACCGATCCGTCAAAATGACTTTTGATCATCGAGGAGTCAATTCTTCCGACGACTCTGTCACCCGCATAGGCAAGAAGGGAAACAGATTCACTGAAAGAAGGATCCTCAAAGCTGGCTTTGACATCCGCAATATACTGATTATTGATCTCCCACCCCCAGAAGTCTTCTTCTTTGCGAAGATCACCTTCAAAGCGGAGAACATCATCGATCCTCTCTTTTGTGTAGGGCTGGATTTCAAACGTCATTATTCACTCCTCCGGGATATGTCATAGCATATCCATTCAGTATCTGTTTATATCAGCTGATACACCGCTTTCCGGAAAACGTATTTCCCGTAATAAAACTTTCTGGGATCAACCTTGTCAGCCAGCTCACAGGAAGTGATGAAATCATCTGACACCCTGACAAGCAGCTGTTTCCGGTCTTTCTCAACCAGATAATAGGCTGACATATCATTGATGTAGTCTGTCAGCTGGATGATACCGGGCTGGACCAGGAAATCAACAAGAAACTCTGTTTTATTCTTTTTCTTATGCCGGATCAGCGGATATATTGCGTCTGCGTTACTGTATTTCGCATAAACAGCCGCATCCTTTTTGTCCCGGCAATTTCCTGTCTTTTCAAAGAAATCAAGATCGATGGCTTCCTTTGTTTCGTTAAAGCTTAGTTTTTCTTCATCATCGAGCAGATAATCCAGGCTGACAGAAAGCAGCTGGGACATAGCTTTCAGATTATTGACGTCCGGCAATCCTTTGTCGGATTCCCATTTCGCCACAGCAGATCTGGACACGCTCAGTTTTTCCGCAAGCTCATCCTGTGTGAGACCGGCTTCCTTTCTCGCTTCTTTCAGTTTTTCTCCAAATGTCATTATGAATACCTCCTTATGTATCCGGCTTCATCTTAGATTCCCCATCCGCCGCGGAACAAGGGACGGGATGTGACATTCCTGTTACTTTGCGTAACAAAGCAGAAGTTCCGGAATTATACACAAGTTGATGATTTTTTTATCAGGATATCTTTTGATCAGCTCTTTTCTTCAGGACTTCTGCCTGCATTTCATCACACCAGGCATCCCATTTCTCTCTATATTCTGTTTCAGAAATGATCCTGGAGAGCAGGTCTGCCGGGGTATTGACACCCCGGTTCCGGCATTCACGCACACATTCCCTGTACATATCCCAGTCCAGGTCATCGGGATCGGCAATCAACGGGACGGATACCATTCCGGCCCGGAGCGCTGCCGCTGCACGCGTATGACCGTCTGTCATGACCGGGATGTCATCCAGAATCTTGACGGGAATAGGTTCAAAGCCGGAAAGATCGCATGGATCAAACCAGCTTTCAACAGCGGACAGCTTTGTTTCTGAAATATAAAACTGGGATGGCTGGAGTTCTTTCAAAGTCAGTTTACCGATCTCCATGAACCTGTCCTCCTGTATATTCCAGCAATACTGCGCGGCACGGCGATCCGTCCGTATCCTTCAGGTTCAAAGGCGCACAGTTCAGAAAATAAACACCTTCCGGCACATCTTTCAGAACGATGCCTTCCAGCAGCACGACTTCGGCCCCAAGCAGGATCAGATGGACTTCCATCGGCGCATCCGCCGGTCCGACAGACTGGGATTCATTGCCGATGAGGTCGATCTGTTTCTGCGCAAATACCTGTGCAGCGCCGGCTGTGATGACTGCGTCGCCTTTGATCAGGATCTTTTTCCGGGCATCTGCACATTGTTCTCCTGCTGTTTTCCATATCCGTTCGGCATCTTCGGCGGAAAGCAAGCCGTTGTGTTCTGCCACATAAGCCGGGCCGATCATGCGCGCAAGCGGGATCCGGTCAGTGCCTTTTCCGCACCGGTAAAAATGCAGAGGCGCATCGACATGTGTGCCGTTATGGACGCATAAGGATATATCTGTCAGATTGTAAAGATCACCGTTGTCCATATCCTGTACACGGTGTTTCTGCGGTTCCGTGTCACCGGGATAAACGGCGCATTCAAATAAAGGCTGGGTAATATCGTAAATCATATGTTTACCTCGTTTATGCCTGCTTCCTACTGCTCTATGACCGGGTAACTGACTTTCGCAAATCCGCCTTTCGTCGTCAGCGTTTTTCTCTGAACAGGGGAGTCATCCAGACCGACCTCATTGGAGAGACTTCCGTCCATCGTACTGGCGAAAAGCGTACAGGAATCATCCTTCAGCGTGATTTCGACAGTTTCCCCGTTCCGGATCCTTGTACCGACCGTATCCAGGATGGACGCGTCGATCCGCGGGATCGGCTGTCCCGTTTCCGAATGCTCACAAAGATCATCCTCCAGACCGTACTGTTTCATAAAATCCGCTTTTGAAATATCTGTAATGAGCCAGTATGGCATCAGGGCAGATGCGAATTTCTTCTTTCTTGTAACAAACAGTCTTCTGGGTTTTGGAATACTGTTTTTCAGTTCTCTTTCGTCAATTGACTCGTTTTTCAGGATCATGCGGATGAATTCCACGAGATTATCCGCTACGAACCAGACTTCATTGTCCATTTCATTGTCGATTCTGACAATGCGCGGTTCCTCGTTCTCATCCGTCATACGGAAATCCATATAATACATATCATGACCGGCAGACTGCGTTTCCCCGAACGGGATCCCGATATCCGGATATTCCCATTCTCCGCGCCAGTTATCAAACATTTCTTCCAGCCCGTCCCATGTTTTCGGATCCGGCGCGATACCGTAAATGGCAGAAAGCCAGCTTTCATCAAGGTCATCGCTGATTACACCGCCGTTCTGGAATTTAAGAAGTTCCCGGTATGATGGCGGCAGTTTGTATCCCATCTTTTCTTCCGCCCTCCGGATCAGGTCATCTGTTATTTCATCAAACCGGTGCTTTTTCCCGTAATCACTTTCATTGTCGAACAGTTCGTTCAGAGCAATGCCGTCAAATAATCCCATATTCATACTCCTTTTATTTATCAAGACTGACGACCCACGGATCGGCCAGATCTTTTATCAGATCCTCATATAGATTGTACCAGCTTATGCATTCCGTGATCACTTCGGAATCTCCGGAGATGACGTGGCTGCATTTTTTCAATTCAGTATCCGCGTCCGGCACCATGCGTATATCGACCGGGATACCGATACGTTCTGCTTCTTCCGCAATATGTGTCTTGAGACGTCCGGAGTTCGATACCGGTTTGTCGATCCAGAATACGGCAAGTCCGGTTTTATGCTCTTTCAGCTTCCGCAGGATCAGATCAATGCCTGGAACGGTATTCTGGATGATGGCATATGTTCCCGCAAGACCGCTCAGATCCCTGTAGCATCCATCCATTCCTTTCAGGATCATACTGCCGGACAAGGCAGTTTCCATCAGTACCACGGCGTTAAATGCATCGATATTGACGGTACAGCCTTCCTCCAGTCTTTCCAGACGTTTTTCACGCCGTACACGCATATGTTCTCCGGATGCGCAGATCCGCATCAGGGCAGTTCTCTGGCGTTCTGTCAGACAATACCGGTTGCCTGTAATAGCAAGAACAGTTTTATAAGCATATCCTCTGTCCAGAAGGTATACGATATCTTCCGCGCATGCGGAAAGAACGGGAAGTGACTCTTTCCCGAACAATTTCAGATCTTCCTCATGATATCCTCTGCGTATGTTTTTCATAACCGGCATTTTCATAATTCGATGATTGTATCAGCGCAGGATCTTTTCCATCGGACGTCCTTTTGCCAGTTCATCGACCAGCTTGTCCAGCTGGCGGATCTTTCGCATTAAAGGATCTTCGATCGTTTCCACACTGACTCCGCAGACTTTGCCTTTGATCAGGGAAGCCCGCGGGTTCATGGCAGGCGCATTCACGAAAAAGTCACCATATGTCATATCCTGGTCAACTTCCTGCATATCATATCCCGTCAGCCATCTGATCACGGCATCGACTTCTTCCTTTGTCCTGCCTTTGCGTTCCGCTTTCTGCACAAGAAGGGGATAGACCTTTGAGACTTTCATCTCAACAATACTCTGTCTCGGCATATCAGCTTTCTTTTTTCACAGCAACGCGGAAGAGTTTTGTCATCAGCGGAATGTAGGAAACAGCAAAACCAGCTGCGGCCGCGCCGATAACTGCTTTCCTGTATTTTGCGGATACCATCGTGCCTGCAGCTATACCCATGGAAAACAGGCATAGTTTTGTGAGCGCGAAATCCTTCCAGTCACTTTGGGCGGCATATCTGTTGCCCAGTTCAAACAGTTTTTTCATAATACAAATCTCCTTGTTATAACCTTATTATTCTCTTCTTTCGTTTATTCCGTATTCCCGTCATCCGTAAGTCTGCCGTAGTCATTCCATTCACCGATCATCCTGCCGGCTTTCGTTTCACGGATCAGATGCTTTAGTGCATTATGGTAATGTTCCGGATCCCGTTTTTTATAGAAAGAAATATTATAAGTGCGGACTCTCTGATAAAGGGAAGGGAATGATCTGAATTTTGACCATACACGTGCTTCTTTTAACGCGGATGTAATCTCCGGATCGATCCGATA
>CACZPD010000094.1 GCA_902782955.1 uncultured Erysipelotrichaceae bacterium | reverse complement strand
TGAAACATACCGACACCCTGTGAAGCTTCCGTATCGATCTCGATCCCCTTCATCCCGTTCCGTAAAGACGGCACAAAGAAAACGATCAGTACCGCAAGCAGGAAACATCCGATCAATGTCAGAAGTTTCTTCATGCGGCGCCTCCCTGCTGTTCAGGTGCGTACTGCAGTGTTGTGATATAACTGGTGTTTGCTTCAAACGCTACATTCACTTTTCCGACAGCACCGTTTCTGTGTTTTTCAATATTGATTTCCAGACGTTCCGTACCGGAGTCCTTCGCGGCTTCACGGATCTCTTCGTTGTAGTAGGATTCCCTGTAAAGCATCATGACGATATCCGCATCCTGTTCGATGGCACCGGATTCACGCAGGTCACTCAGAAGCGGATGTTTATCAGGACGCTGCTCAACACTACGTGCCAGCTGTGACAGGGCAAGAACAGGAACATTCATTTCCCTTGCCAGCGCCTTGAGATTTCTGGAGATCTCGGAAACTTCCTGCTGGCGGTTTTCATTCCGTCTGCTGGAACTTCCTTCAATCAGCTGGATATAGTCGATCACGACCATGAGCAGTCCCTGATCGGCCTGCAGTTTACGGCATTTCGAGAAGATCTCCGGCATTTTGATACCGGAAGTGGAATCAAAATAAAGACTTGTGCTCTGCAGTTCGGAAGCTGCTTCATTGACCCGGTTCCAGTCATCGTTCGTCAGTCTGCCGGTCAGGATCTTGTCTCCGGGAACACGGCTGCGCGCGCTTAAAAGACGCATGCCGAGCTGCTCGCTGGCCATTTCCAGGGAGAATATCGCGATCGCTCCCTGTCCTTTCTGATGCATTGCGGCACGCATGGCGAGGTTGAGCGCGACGGCGGTCTTTCCCATGGAAGGACGGGCTGCCAGAACGATAAAATCTCCTTTCTGGAATCCGTGTGTGATCTGGTCCAGGTCACGGAGCCCGGTTTTCAGACCGGTGATGCCCGAAGTGTTTTCCGAACGGGTACGTATGATATCCAGGACATTCCCCATCAGTTCCGTGGAGGATGTAAATTCCGTTGTACGTCTCGCCCGTGAAATATTCAGGATCTCTTTTTCCGCCTGGTCCAGGTAAGCATCCACATCACTCTGATCTTTCATGCCGTCCTCAGCGATGCGCATGGTGGCTTCGATCATATTACGCATGATCGCGCGGTCATGGATGATAGCTACATAGTTTTTTGTATTGGCACTCGTGACGGCCGCGTCGCTCAGTGTCATCAGATACTGGATCCCGCCGCATTTTTCCAGGGCGTTCTGCGCTGAGAGCAGTGCCGAGACCGTTGTCAGATCGACCGGCTTGCCGGTCTGGTACAGCTTCTGCATAGCGAGGAAGATCGTCCGGTTTCCCGTGACGAAAAAATCATCCTCATTCAGCCCTTCTTCCATGGCGATCCGGGTCGCGTTGGGATAGACCATCATCGTGCCGAGCAGACTCGCTTCCGCTTCAGGGGCGGAAGGAAGTGTTCTGGACACGGTCATGATTCTTTTCCTTTCAGTTCGCAGCGGATCGTTGCGATGACATTTTTATATAGTTCGATCCTGACCTTGGTGAAACCGAGTGTCTGGATCGGATCTGTATCGAGGATCTTTCTCTTGTCGATCTGGATGCCCTGACGGTTCAGTTCCTCCGCGATCTGCTTTGTGGAAACAGAACCGAAAACACGGCCTTCCTTGCCTGCGTTTACGGTGAAATGCAGGACCATATCGTTCATCTTTTCAGCCAGTGCCCTGGCATCGGCTTCTTTCTGCGCTTCGAGTTTTGCGTTTTCTTCTTTCTGGATATCCAGAATTTCAAGACTCTTTTCCGTAGCCGCGACAGCCAGTCCGCGCGCGATCAGGAAATTTCTTGCGTAACCGTCCGCGACATTCACGATCTGTCCTTTTTTACCGACTTTCTTTACATCTTGTTTAAGTATCACTTTCATCCTGCATACCCTCCTTAAAATACTGATTCAATACATCCAGCAGTTCCTTCTTCAGATCATCGATATTGCATTTCGGTCTCTGCATAGCCGCTGCTGTCAGATGCCCGCCGCCTTTCATTTCTTCCATGATCTTCTGAACGTTGATCCTGCCTCCCGAGCGGGCGGAAATCGCGGTTTCCGTATCCGCGTCATTTGCGATAACAAACGCAGCCTGTACATCCTGGATGCCGAGCAGGCTGTCAGCTGCCTGCGACATGAGGGACCGGCTGATGACCCTGCCCTTTACAGGCGCGATGACGATACCGTTCGGATAACGTTCGCTGCAGCCCAGGATCATACTCTTGATCTCAAACTCGTCATATGTATCCTTCAGGAATTCATTGGCAAGAAGCGGGTCAGCTCCCATCGTTCGCAGCACGCTCGCAGCCTCATACGTTCTTGCGCCGGTGCGCACACGCCAGTGATTGGTATCAATGACCATACCCGTCAGCATAAACGTTGCGGCTATTTCGCTGATATCCACTCTGGAAGAAACATACGGGATCATTTCCGTGAGCAGTTCGCATGAGGAACTCGCCCCGGCTTCAATATAGATAAATACCGGCTTGACACCCATTTCCGTGGAACGGCGGTGATGATCGATGATCGCGATCTTCTTCGCCTTTTCCAGTACTTTGGCGCCGTTGGTCTGTTTCATGTTGTGGTGATCTGTCATGATCACGAGAGAATTCTCCTGAAGCTGGTTGAGCGCTTCGCTTTCCGTCACAAAACTGACTTCTTCCTTTAGTTCCTTCTCATATGTCTTCATTGCCTCGGAGACCTTTTCCTCCAGTCCCCCGGTTTTGGCAATGATGCACGCGTTCTTGTGCAGGGCCGTTGCCATGCGGGAAATGCAGATGGCTGAACCGATGCAGTCAAAATCAGCTGTCTTATGACCGCAGATGATGATATTGCTGGAACGCATGATCAGGTCACGCAGCGTATGGGACATGACACGCACACGCACACGGGACCTCTTTTCGGTCGCTTCACTCGACCCGCCGTAATACTTGACTTCATCGCCTGCTTTCTGCACAGCCACCTGGTCACCGCCCCTGGTCTGAGCGAGATCCATCAGTTTGAATGCCATCTCATCCAGTTCCGAGAAATCGGAAGTGCCTCTGGCAAAAGCCATGGAAAGCGTGATCGCGACATCAGCCTTCTGGGCAGATCTTTTGACTTTATTCAGAACGGAAAAATGATCCGTAACCAGCTCGTTGAAGATCTTTTCATTCAGAACAAGCATATACCGGTTATTGTTCAGTCTCTTTGTCAGAATACCGTATTTCGCACAGTATTCTGTCAGAGGAGTACGCACCGCAGTATTGATCGCGGCCACATCCGCTTCGTCTTCAGACTGTGTGCTTTCTTCGTAGTTGTCAAAACTTGCCAGACCGATGACAACACGTTCTTCGTTGTATTTTTCCTCAAAGGAGGAGATATCCGTAACATCGCGGAAGAACAGCATCGCCTCATCTTCCACACGCCGGATCTCATAGACATGCTTGTCCAGTCTGACCATGACCTGGTCCGCTTTGCCGGAGATCAGATCATCCGCTTCCGGGACCCATGTCAGTACCTTTCTGCCGACACGATTGATGCCTCTTTCCTCAAACAGTTCGCTCATCCATGTGATGACGTAGTTGTCATCATACATGACCATGCCGATACCGCCGGAAAGGTAGGCTTCCTTCGCTGTTTCACCGAGGGTGTTCTCCACGCCGATGGACGCTTCTTCATAAACACTGTGAAACTGCCGGAACACATAGAACAGGGCCGCCGCTTCCGCAATAAAGAACAGAAGCGGGATCAGAATGTCCCTTCTGGTGAAAAAGAACAATCCCAGAAGAACGGCTGCCTGGATCAGCACCAGCACGATGCAGTATCTCTGTATCCTATCTATTTTTTGAAGCATGGAACATTTCCCCCTTCACAAGTTTTCCGTGAAAATCCGTAGTGATATACAGGAAGCCGACGACTGCCAGAACGATACTGCTGATCATGAGAAGCAGCAGTGATATCAGCATCAGGCTGATGGCTCTGATCCGCGGCAGCATGATGCGTATCATCAGCATTGCCGCGATCATCCCGTAGAAGATCAGATAGAACATGCCGACCATCCCGGTACCTTCCATCAATCCTGCCGTCACTTCATTTTCTACGGTATGCGTCATCGCGTAGAAATACATGATCGTACCGGCGATGGCAAGATATCCTGTCCATTTCGGCGGATAGTATTCCAGCAGGGAAGCTGACGGCGGCAGCGGGACGCGGAACCGCTTCAGCATGAGCCTTGAGAAAAAATGCGTAATATAACCTTCCAGCACACCGGTCAGGATCGCGGATACGATAAAGATCGTCCGGATAAACTGGTCGGTCATGACTGAAGCCGGCTGATCGATCCCCGCCGAGGTGAATACCTGCCCGGCGATCGTTTTGTATTCCTGCATCTCAGCTGCGATGTCATATCCGAAAAAACGCGCGAAGACGATCATGGTCGCCACATCGACAAATACAGCCATGACGATGGTGATCAGCAGCAGCTTCCTGGTTTCCGTCTTCCGGTAAACACCTGACCCGTAAATGATGCCGATCAGGGATTCGCTCAGAACATAGAAAAACGACTGCGGCGTTCCAAGGAAAAAAGCAAGAAAGCAGATCGCCGCAAAAACGATCCAGCTGTTCTTCATCCCGTATCTGGCACTGTAGAATACCATGGGAAGCGGGAACAGGAACAGGAGCATCCCTTCCAGAAGCCCTGCGGTCTGCCGGTTGATCAGCAGCAGGACACCCGCTATAGCAGCCATCATGGCGCCTTCGGTTAGTTTTCTGACATTCTGATTCATAGTAAATTTCTTTCCCCGGCATGACGAAAAGACAGCCTGCCGGTTCTATGAATTATATCATATCCCCTTACATAACGCCTCAAAGACATCCTCTTTTCATCATTATTTCACTTCCGGAAAAGAAAAAGACCGGATGTGATATCCGGTCCTTCAGGTCTCATGTCAGTCCTGTACGTAAGGCAGCAGAGCCATCTGGCGTGCGCGCTTGATCGCTACCGCCAGCATACGCTGATACTTCGCGCTTGTTCCGGTGACACGGCGAGGTGTGATCTTGCCGTTGGCACTGATGAATTTCTTTAACAGCTCAACATCTTTGTAGTCGATATATTTGATGTTGTTTTTTGTGAAGTAACATACTTTTCTGCGACCCATTCTCTGTTTTCTGAATGCCATAATTGTATTCTCCTTTTTAGAATGGTAAGTCATCGCTTGAAATATCCAAGCCTGAATCAAAATTGTCAAATGACGAATCCGGGAAACTGTTCTGCGGCTGCTGGGCATTGTATGCCGGCTGTTCGAAACTGTTCGCAGAATAATTGTTCTGGTAACTGTTTCCGCCGTAGCTGTTCTGTGATCTTGCTTCGGAAGCGGATCTGCTTTCCAGAAGCTGTACATTGTCGCATGTAACTTCCGTCACATAAACACGTTTTCCGTCACGGTCATCGTAACTGCGTGTGGAAATCCTTCCTTCCACACCGACCGGTGCACCTTTTCTTGCGTATGCACCGAGTAAGTCAGCTGTCTGTCTCCAGGCAACACAGTTGATGAAATCAGCTGTCTGATTTCCGCCTGCGTCCCTGTTTCCGCCCCGTCTGTCACACGCAACCGTAAAGGATGCGACCGAAATACCGCTTTGTGTTTTTCTGACTTCGACATCTTTTGTCAATCTGCCGACGAGAATAACGCGGTTGATCATTTCTTAGCCTCCTGAACAGGAGCTTCATCACGAGTAACCAAGAAACGAACAACTGACGGATTAATACGCATCAGACGATCGAACTCCTTAACAGCATCATTGTCTGCTTCAAAGGATGTTACTACGTAATAGCCTTTTGTCATATCATCAATTTCGTATGCGAAATCGCGCATACCCCACTCATCTGTCTTGACCACTTTGCCGCCGTTGTTTGTGATGATGGCGGAGAGTGATTCGATTAATTCAGCTCTCTTTTCGGCTTCAACAGATTCCTTGATGATGTACATGACTTCATACTTTTTCATGTTCATACACCTCCTTCTGGTCTAACGGCCATTTCTGGCAAGGAGCAAAAGTCGACTTGCTTTTACTCGCCCGATAATATTATCAGTTTTTAAGTGGGAAGGCAATAAAATATTTTTATATTATGTATTATTTTATACGCCTGCCTGCTGTTTATACGCAGTATATTCCGTATGGCGGTTTCCGGCAATGCGTATTACAATTTTCTGAAAGGAGATAAGATCATGAAAGAAATCGGATATTACAACGGGAAGATGGGACTTCTGGATGAAATGGAGATCCCGATGCAGGACCGTGCCCTGTTTTTCGGAGACGGTGTCTACGATGTGGCTTCCGCCTGGAAGGGAACCTTCTTTGCCCTGGATGACCATCTGGACAGGTTTTACCGTTCCTGCCGCATGCTGGAGATCAAGTTCCCGCTTTCACGGGAAGAACTGAGGGCGGAGCTGCAGAAGTGCCTGGACGCGTCTGAATGCGAAGAAGCCGCAACGGTCTACTGGCAGTCTTCACGTGCCAACTGCAGGCGCAGTCATATTTTCCCGAAAGGAGATCAGAAGCCTACCCTGCTGATCACGGTCACGCCGATGAAGGCGCTCGACTATTCCATCCCGCTGAAGCTGACCGATATCGAAGATACCCGTTTCCTTCACTGCAATATCAAGACCCTGAACCTGATCCCGAATGTGCTGGCAGCCCAGCGCGGGGAAGAAGCCGGCTGCGATGAGATCGTTTTCCACCGCGGCGAATACATGACCGAAGGCGCACACAGTTCCATCCTGATCCTGAAGGACGGCGTGCTCGCAGGTCCGGTGCAGAATGAATGGATCCTCCCTTCCGTCACCCGCAAACATCTGTTTGAAACAGCAGAGGAGTTAGGCATACCGCGGGAAGAAAGAAACATCACGATGGATGAATTCACAGATGCGGATGAGATCATCGTCTGTTCCACGACCAAGATCTGCGCGGCTGCGGATACATTCAGCGGCAGACCTGTAGGGATGAAGGACCGCGACCTGTTCCGGAAGATCCAGAAAGCTTATTTTGACCGCATCTTCCGCGAAACAGGCTGGAAACTTTAAGATCATATGACCGGATCACGATCCGGTCTTTTTTACGGTTTTGTTTTTCACATCAGTAAGAGTATAATTATGGAATATACGGAGGAGAGCGCGTATGCGAAATTATGATGAACTGCTTTCATCGGCCGCGAAACAGATGCGTCCGTCCGGGATCCGACGCTTCTTTGACCTGGTGTCGGAAATGCCGGAATGCATCAGTCTCGGTGTCGGTGAACCTGATTTTCAGACACCGTGGGATATTCGTGACGCTGCTGTCCATTCGCTGGAGATCGGGCGCACGAAATATACTGCCAACGCCGGTCTGAAAGAACTCCGCGAAGAGATCTGTCACTGGCTGTACCGCAAATACGGACTGCGCTACGCAAGCCGCGAAGTGCTCGTCACTGTCGGCGGCAGTGAAGCGATCGATCTTGCCATCCGTGCCCTTGTGGAGCCGGGAGACGAGGTCATCATCCCGGAACCGTGCTTTGTCTGTTATGACCCGATCACAACACTGACGCACGGTGTCCCTGTCCCGGTTGCGGCGAAAGAGGAAAATGATTTCCGCATCACGGCGGAACAGATCGAAAAAGCCATCACCCCGAAAACAAAGATACTTGTGCTGGGTTATCCCAACAACCCGACCGGGGCGGTCCTGCACCATGAAGATCTCGAACAGATCGCAGCTGTCCTGAAAGATAAAGATATTATCGTCCTGTCGGATGAGATCTACTCCGAACTGACATACGGATACCGCCATGAATCCATTGCGGCATTCCCGGGCATGCGGGACAAGACCATCGTGATCAACGGGTTCTCAAAAACCTACTCCATGACCGGATGGCGCATGGGCTACGCAGTCGGTCCGGAACCGCTGATCAGCGCGATGACCAAGATCCATCAGAGCTGCATCATGTCGGCGCCGACCACATCCCAGTACGGCGCGATCACAGCCCTCAAGGACTGCGATGACGATATCGACTACATGCGCCGGCAGTATGATATGCGCCGGCAGTACTGCGTCAGGAAACTCAATGAAATGGGACTGAAAACATTTGAACCGCGCGGGGCATTCTATGTATTCCCGAACATCTCGGGTTACGGCATGACCAGCGACGAGTTCTGCGAAGCACTCCTGCAGGAGAAGCATGTCGCAATCATACCCGGCAATGCCTTCGGCGCATGCGGCGAAGGATTTGCCCGGATCAGTTATGCCTACAGCATCGACCATCTGCGTGAAGCGATGAAACGGATCGAAGAATTTCTGAAGGAACACAGGGAGGTAAAGTAAATGAATGCAATGCAGCTGCTGGATCTCTTAAGCGAAAACCCGCGCGCTACCGTCACAGACCTGGCGGATATCCTCGGGGAAAGTCTTGAGGAAGTGGAAAAAACAAAAAAGAGCCTGGAAGACAAAAAGATCATCTGCGGATATCATACCGTGATCAACTGGGACAACACCAACGTTGACCATGTGGACGCGTTCATCGGCGTCAGCGCAAAACCGCAGAGAGGCAAAGGCTATGATGCCATTGCGGAACGTCTTGCGAAATTCCCGGAAGTCAGTTCCCTGTACCTCGTCAGCGGCACATCCGAATTCCTGCTGAGCCTGAATGCCAGGACAATGCGGGAAGTAGCCGATTTTGTCGGCGACAAACTTGCCCCGATCGAAGGCGTCACCGCTACCGTCACAATGTTCGTACTCAAAAAATACAAAGTCAACGGCGTCACGATGAACATCCAGGAAGAGGTCCTGGATGATCGTCTGCCCGTATCCGCATAAAAAACAGGAGGTTTCACATGGAAAACTGGAAAAAAGTATTAGGCGGCCTTGCCGTATTATGGATCGTTCTGAAGTTCCTGCCGCGTCTGTTCCATATCGCGCTGAACCTGCTCACAAATGTAGTCTTCATCGCACTGATCGCAGCCTGCGCTTATTATCTGTACCAGTACTTCACACAGAAGAAGTAACCGCCAAAACAAAAATCAGGGTATGACACAGAATCACTGTGCTGTACCCTGATTTTTTCATGCTTATTATTCGGATTTCAGTTCGAAGATCATATCCCTGAGCTGGGCAGCTCTTTCGAAATCCAGGGTTGCGGCTGCTTCGCGCATTTCCTTTTCCATATCGTGGATCAGCTTGTCAAAATCCTTCTGTGCAAGTTTGGATTTCTTCTTCATGTACTTCGCAGCCATTTCCTTGGTTTCCTTGCCGCGGATCGCTTCGGAGATCTGCTTCCTGACCGTATGCGGCGTAATGCCGTGATCCCGGTTGTATTTCTCCTGGATGGCCCGGCGCCGGTTGGTCTCGTCAATGGCCTTCCGCATGGAATCCGTGATGTTGTCAGCGTACATGATGACTTCCCCGTTCTCGTTCCGGGCAGCGCGTCCGATCGTCTGGATCAGGGAGCGCTCCGAACGCAGGAATCCTTCCTTGTCTGCATCCAGGATGCACACAAGGGATACTTCGGGAATATCAAGACCTTCCCTCAGGAGGTTGATGCCGACGATCACATCCACTTTTCCGAGACGCAGATCACGGATGATCTCCGTCCTTTCAAGCGTTTTCGTCTCATGGTGCAGATAGGCGACCTTATAACTTCTCTGTTTCAGATAATCGGTCAGGTCCTCTGCCATCCGTACTGTCAGTGTCGTGATCAGCACCCTTTCGCCGCGGGCGATCCGTTTATCCAGTTCCATGCAGATATCATCGATCTGTCCGTGGGTCGGCTTCAGGGTAATGACCGGGTCCAGCAGTCCGGTCGGACGGATGATCTGTTCCACGATCTGGTGATGGACATGGTCCAGTTCATAATCGCCCGGCGTAGCGCTGCAGTAGATGACCTGGTTGATCATCGTCTCATATTCATCAAAGCGCATCGGCCTGTTGTCCAGCGCCGAAGGCAGACGGAAACCATACTGCACAAGCGTTTCCTTGCGCTGGCGGTCGCCGTTGTACATACCCCTGATCTGCGGAAGCGAAACATGCGATTCATCCACGATCATCAGGAAATCATCGGGAAAATAATCAAACAGGTTATATGGTCTCTGTCCGGGCACACGTCCGTCTATATGCATGGAATAGTTCTCGATCCCGGCACAGTATCCGTTTTCCCGCAGGGATTCCAGATCAAACCGGGTCCGCTGTTCCAGACGTTCCTTTTCCAGAAGCTTGCCCTCTTTTTCAAAATAGGCAAGCCGCTCTTCCAGTTCCGCTTCAATGGCGTCGCAGGCACGGTCCATCGTGGCTTTGCTGCGGGCATAACCGCTCGCCGGAAAGATATTGTAAAACTGGTATGCCTGGATCGTTTTGCCTGTCAGCGGCTCGATCTCGGAGATCCTGTCGATCTCATCCCCGAACATCTCTATGCGGATATTGAACGCGTCCGTATAGGAAGGCGTGATCTCGATCACATCCCCGCGCACACGGATCGTGCCGCGGGACTGTTCCATATCGTTGCGCACATACTGAAGCGCAATAAACCGGCGCATCAGGTCATTCCGGTCATATTCCTCCCCGACGCGGATCGTAAAGAACATATCTTTATATTGTTCCGGATCGCTGGCCGCGTAAATGCACGCTACACTCGCAACAACGATCGTATCCCTTCTTTCGATCAGGGAATTCAGCGCCGATTCCCGGAACATATCCAGCTCCTCATTGATCGCCGCTGTCTTTTCGATATACATATCATTTTTCGGAACATAAGCTTCCGGCTGATAGTAATCGAAATTGGAAACGAAATATTCCACCCGGTTATGGGGAAACAGTTCCTTGAATTCCGCATACAGCTGACCGGCCAGGGTCTTGTTGTGGGAAAATACAAGCGTCGGTTTGTTTACGGCCGCGATGACATTGGCCATGGTAAATGTTTTGCCTGTCCCGGTCGCCCCTTCCAGCACCTGCTCCTTTTTCCCCTGCTTCAGTCCTTCGACCAGCTGCGCAATGGCTTCCGGCTGATCTCCGGTCGGCCTGAACTCCGATACCAGTTCAAACCGTTCAGTCATTCAGCAGCTCCTTTGCCCGCTGCAGCTGCGGATCATGTGCTTCGTTCGTGGAATGTTCCAGGACGACATTGGAGATCAGTGTATTGTATGTCTTTTCATCCAGCACACCGGTCACTTCCAGTCCCTTATCCTGCTGGAATCTTTTCAGGGCTTCTTCTGTCTCGGGTGAAAAATAACCGTCGCTGCGGTCTGCCGCATATCCGAGATAATCCATCGCGAGCTGGGCTGTTGCGATATATTCACCGGTGGAATCAACTGCGAAGGATTCGCCTTCTTCCATGGCGGCGTACGGCATTGTCAGCACTTCATGCAGACTGACTTCCTCATCCGGTTCAATTCCTGTCCCATTGATGGAAACACCTCCGGGAGAAAGCCATCTGGAAGTCGTATATTTCAGGGCGGATCCGTCGTCAAAAGTACGTGTGATCTGGACGGTTCCCTTACCGTATGTTTTCTTTCCTACTACAGTCACATCATCCCGCAGTTCCTTCATTGTCAATGTAAAGATTTCGGAAGCGCTGGCTGTGTTCTCATTTACCAGGATGACTACCTCGTCAAAATTCTCATACGGTGATGTGGTGGATTTGGAATCAACGATGGTTCCGTCGCGGTATTCCTGTTTTACAACAACGGACTTTTCCGGCACAAAGTATCCGGCGATCTTGCACAGAACATCCAGATAACCGCCGCCGTTGTCACGCAGATCAATGATCAGCTTATGGACGCCACGGTCCCGGAACTCGTCCAGATAAGCCTTCGCTTCTTCCGGCGTTCCGTCACCGAACTGATACAGTTCCAGATATCCGATGTCGGAATCCATGATCTTCGCAAAAGTCGTAGCGCTGATCTTGCCTCTGACGATATCCAGGGTAACGGGTTTTCCGTCACGCAGGAATTCAATGGTCACCTTGGTGCCTTCATCTCCCTGCACAACTGCCTTGACCTGCTCGGCGTCAGAGCCCTCCATGGATACACCGTCCACTTTGTTTATTATATCGCCCGCAAGAACACCTGCCTTTTCGGCCGGTGAGTTCTTGAAGACTTTCTGAACGATATTGATGCCGTCATTGGATATGAATTCAACACCGATACCGGTGAAATTCCGGTTGATCGACTGCACGAAACTGTCGATCTCTTCCTTGGAAAGATAGTCCGTATGCGGATCTTCCTCGTTATTGGTAATTGCTTTCAGGGCCTGCGTTTCCAGTCTTTCATCCAGCCCTTCGATATCCTTCCCGAAATACCAGTCTTCCTCCATGATCTCCATAACGGATTCGATCTTCTTGTTGGAATCCATTTTTTTCACGGTGGAAATGCCCTGACGCATATAGGAAAGCGACGGTGCCGGCAGAATACTGCCGAGAAGCCAGCCCAGCACTAAAGCACATGCGCAAAGCACAATCATGATCACTCTCAGATTTTTAACTTTATTCTGCAGGGAGAGCAATTCTTCTTCATCCGGCCAAAGATGTCTTTTCAGACGGATCCGGTGAATTGTATCTTCGCTGTTGATCTCTTCTTCCCTGATCTCTTCCGGTTTTTCGCTCATATATATCTCCAAATATCCCTGATAGAAACGGGATTTTCTTTATCCTCCGAATACGGTTTCCGGACGGATCCGGCAGGGAGCGCCGACGCCGCTCTCACAGCGCCTGTTCAAAGCGGCATAGCCCCATCCGCATCCGAATGCGAGGTCACCGTTCCAGTTCTTCGCGTAGTATGAAAAGTTGGATCCGTCACCGAGATAGAATACCTCGATATGACAGTGCGGACCGCTGCTGTTCCCGGATGTCCCGACAGCGCCGACCTTTGTACCGGCAGTAACGACTGTACCGGCAGCGATCGGTGTACCGGAAAGCATATGCAGATATTTGACCGCATACAGATTGCCGTTGACGATGGTAAGCAGATAGACCTGGTTGCCGCCGCCGCTTGACCCGCCGTACTGATAGCCGCACGCAGATCCAAGATATCCGGACGGACAGCCGTCAGCCCTGTTGATGATGACGCCGTTTCCGACCGCGTAGATCGGTGTGCCGATCGGCGCCGCGAAATCATATCCAAGATGAACGCCGCCGCCCCAGTAGTACCAGGTTCCCGCGGATTTCCACGCGCCCGGAACAGGATAAGTCCATCCGTTTGCGGATACGACAGAATCCAGCTGTTCGCTGATCTTCTGCATCTGTTCGTTCAGCGCCTTGATATTCGCAGCCACTTTATTACCCTTTGCTTCCAGCTCAGCAGCCTGCTGCTGCGCTTCCTTTTCGAGCATAAGTGCCTTGTATTTCAGGGCGAGCAGTTCATTCTGCGCTTCCACGACAACTGCTTTCTTTTCGTTCAGTTCCTTCACCGCTTCCTCGAGCGTTTTCTGGATCTCTTCCATTTCCTTCTTGTCTTCTTCCAGCTGTGCCTTGAGAACGATGATCTGGTCGAATACATACCGGTCACTCTGGGAGATCGCTTCAATGCCGCTCAGGATCCGCAGGAATTCCTCGAATGTGGATGATCCCATCAGGATATCCGTAAATTTATTGAGACGCATCGTCGGCTGGGAAAGCACCATACGGTTTTTGAGTTTTCCCTCAATCGTATCCAGTTCCCCCTGTCTTGCCTCGATTTCTTTCTGCTTCTCTTCGATCTTGACTTCCATCGCGTCGACTTCCGCCTGCTTGGCATAGATCTGCGCATTCAGGGCATTGATCTCAACCTGCTTCTCATTGGCTTTCTTCTGCCAGCTCTCCGCTTCAGCGGCGTATTTCTGGACATTGGCAGCCATCTCCTTACGCTCGGCTTCGATCTTTTTCAGCGTATC
>CACZPD010000093.1 GCA_902782955.1 uncultured Erysipelotrichaceae bacterium | reverse complement strand
GGAGAAGCTTCATATCGGAGACGGTTTTGAAGCCTGCTTTGATGAGATCTATATTAAAGCGCTGATCGCCGCGGAGAACCCGTCCACAGTAGACAGGAAAATGTATTTCTACCGCGTGGGCGGCAGCTCCATGAGCAGTTCTTATAAAAATACTTCGCATTATCTGAAATTTATCCGGTCTTCTGAAAATCTGAGATCGGAGATGGAGCCTGTGATCCGTGAAAGTGATTACTGGAAAGCGTATTTTGATTACCGGATCGATTATTACCGGCTGATGACGCTGATCGTTGCTGCGAATGCGGCGGACCGGAAAACGTATCAGGAGATACGGAAGGAATTGAAGGAACACAAGCCTTCATATACGAATAACATGCATTTCAGCAGTATCATGAAAGAAAATTTCGGTGCGCTGAAAGCTTTTGTGATCGGCCGCCTTATCCCCTTGTGTTATCCGGCGGCACGTATGATCTGTCTTGCTGTTATGAGGTAAGGCAGAAAGATGGAGGCAGGGCAATTCATTGAATATCAAATACTATATCAATAAAGCAAAGGATGTGCACTGGAAAGATGCACTTTCTTTCTTTCCGATGCTTTCCGCTTTGATCTGCCTTCCCTTCTGCAGATCAAAATACAGAAATACCTGGGGCATTTCCGAAAGAAAAGATGAAGCGAGAGACAACGGCTATCATTTTTTCAAATATATGACTCAGTCGCATCCGGAACAGAAATGCTTCTATACGATCGATCCGGAATGCAGTGATTTTTCGAAGGTCAGAGATCTGGGAGAAACCGTTCGTTTTGGTTCCGTCAAACACTGGATCCTTTACTTCAGCTGTGAATATCTGATCAGTTCCCAGCGTTTTTTACCGAACGCGTATATGGGAACGCTGATCGAACGGATGGGACTGGCGCAACCAAGGCATGTATTCCTTCAGCATGGGATCACGATCAATAAGCCGGAATATCTGCGCGCTGACCGCTGGCCGGTCAGCCTGTTCATTACGGCTGCGGATCAGGAAACGGAATCCATAAAGGAGCATCTGGGATTCGCGGATCATGCAGTGAAATTGACGGGCTTCGCCCGGTTTGACGCGCTGCATGATTTTCAGGTCGTGAAGAACCGGATCATGATCATGCCTACCTGGAGGAAATGGCTCCGATTCCGTTCGGAAAAGCACAGTGACGTGGAAGATGACCTGATGTCCTCGGATTATATACTGCGCTGGCGTGAACTTTTCGAAAGCCGGGAGCTGAAGGAACTGATCGATACGTACGGTCTGGAGGTCATCTTCATTCCGCATCCGAATATGAAAGGGATCCTGGATCCGGAAAAACTGGCCGGCGAACATGTCAGAACTGTGGATCTGAATACAGTAGATCTTCAGGAGATCATGAAAACGTCGGAAATGATCATCACAGATTATTCCAGCGTATTCTTTGATATGGCTTATATGAAAAAGCCGACGGTTTTTTATCAGTTCGATGAAGAAAATTTCCGGAAGTATCATTACGAAGAAGGCTGGTTCAGATACCGGGATTCCGCCTTTGGCGAGGTCTGCACAAGCGCGCGTGACGTGACGGACGCGCTTCGGAAACATATTCAGAATAATTATCAGATCACACCTGAGTTTGAAGCGGAGCATCGGAAAACCTTCAGCTTGTTTGACACCCGGAATTCGGAACGCATCTATCAGGCGATCAAAAGTCTTAAAGAAACGGAGCAATGATGGCGATTCGTGAAAAACTGAAAAAGTTCGCTTTGAATCATAACGGTCTGCTGACCGTTTACAGAGCGACATTCGGAAAACTGAAAACAAAGCTTTATTTTGGCATGCAGAGGCGTTCCCTTCAGAAGAACGGCTTTTCCATGATCGAACAGATCGACGACGTGCTGACCCGTGCCGGCGCCCGGTACTTTGTGGACTGCGGCACGCTCCTGGGCATGGTCAGAGACAACAAACCGATCGAGCATGACCGGGATATGGATTACGGCATCTGGTTTGATGAGAAATTCGGATCTGAAGACCTTGACCGCGCAATGGAAAGCCTTGGCTTTAAAAAAGTGAGTGAAGGCAGATTCCATGACAAGGCAGAGGAACTGACGTACGCGAGGGGCGTGATCCATATTGATTTCTTTAATCACACAGAAATCGGCAATGAAAGCTGGCTGTATGTGTTTTACAGGGATCCGGAATGTACCTATCCCTCTAAGGAGCATTGCTCTGTGATCATTCAGAAGAGACTGCACATCACCGGTCTGAAGAGGATCGACGTGAACGGCATTAAAATGATGATCCCGGAAAATGTGGAGCCGTATCTTGCCAGCGCGTATACGGAAGACTGGAGGATCCCGAATCCGGACTGGAGATATACGATGGAACCGGGCTGCAATTATGTGAAGGATGAGTTCG
>CACZPD010000092.1 GCA_902782955.1 uncultured Erysipelotrichaceae bacterium | reverse complement strand
GATGCGTTTGTCTCCGCAAGTCTCAGTGAGACGCAGGGGATGACGTTCATCGAAGCGCTGGCCAGCGGTCTGCCGCTGTTTGCCCGCAAAGACGAAGTGCTGGAAGAACTGCTGATTCCGGAACAGACCGGATGGTTCTTTGAAACACCGGAGGATTTTGCGGAGAGACTGAAAGAGTTCACAAAGCTGGATGATGCGCGGATGCAGGATCTGAAAACTGCGTGTATCGCCCACGCAAGGCCGTACAGCAGCCGGCATTTCGGCCAGGAGGTCCTCCGTGTATATCAGGATGCCCTGACGGAATATGACGGTCTGTATTCCATAGAGGATATTTCCGTCAAGGATAATACCGTGCGTCTTTTCCTCGTGACGAAGTCACATAAGGAATTGCGTCTTTCCATGACCATGGATGATTACTACACGCTTGGACTCCGGCGCAATGAAACACTGACCAATGTGTTGCTCGACAAGCTGAAGGAAAAAGAAGAAGGCGTCATTGCCTACCAGAAATGTCTGAAACGGATCAGCGTGAAAGACAGGACCCGCAAGGAGATCTATGACTGGCTGACCCAGAATACCAAATGTGATATCGAAAAGATCAATTCGATCATTGAAAAGCTGGAGCTGAAAGGATATATCAACGACAGCCGCTACTGTGACGAATATATTGCGCGTATGACCGGATCCCTGTTCGGCAAGGAAAAGATCATCCGTGATCTCCGCAGGAAAGGTATTTCCAATGAACTGATCATGGAAAAACTGGAGAACCGGAGCGACCGGGACGAGGATGCGATGGAATATGCGGAGAGGGTGCTGGAATCCTCAAAAGACGAATCCCTGCTGCATCTGAAGGGGAAGATCAAAACAAAGCTCCTGCAGAGAGGATTCTCGTCCGATACCGCGGATGAAGTGATCGGGAAACTGGATTTTTCACGTCCGGATTCCAGGGAACTGGAAAATCTGAAGATTGTCGCGCATAAGGCAAAGCGGCGTTATGAGAGAAAATATACGGAAAGTGACCTGCGGAACCATATTTACCGGTACTGTGCCGCCAAAGGTTTCAAGGGTGAGGACATCTATGCCGTCCTGGATGAAATGGAGTGGGAAGATGAAGAAGATTAAGGATTTTGAAAAGAATGAGAGAATGGTTATTCCGCTGCTGATCAATGAGGTCAAAAACGGAACGACTTCGAAAGGTTCTCCGTATCTGACCGTTACCCTGCAGGATAATACCGGCATGATCGACGGGAAATTCTGGGATGTCAAACCGGCTGATCTGGAGAAGATCCATGCCGGTGAAGTGGAGAATATCACCTGCGAGGTGATCGAATACAACAAAAACCTGCAGCTCAGGATCAACCATATCGAACCGGTGCCGGAAGGACAGGAGATCGATTATTCCGAATATGTGGCAAGTTCCTCGCTGCCGGAAAAGGTCAGGCGTGAGAGGCTGGAAAACTATATCGGCTCCATGGATAACGAGATCTACGGGAAACTGGTCAGAGGCATGCTGGAAAAGGTAGGGGAACACTATTTTTCCTACCCCGCTGCCAGCAAGATCCACCACAATTTTATCGGCGGTCTTTCAGAGCATTCACTGTCCATGGCGGAGATGGCGGAAGTGATCGCGGATCATTATCCTCAGCTGAACCGTGACCTGCTGATCGCCGGTGCCCTGATCCATGATGTCGGCAAGACCATGGAGATGAGCGGGCCGGTCACAACGGAATACACCCTGCAGGGGAAACTGGAAGGGCATATCTCCCTGGCAAACGGCTGGCTGACGGAGGTTGAGAATGAACTCGGCCTTGCCGATACGGAAGAAGCCATCCTCCTGCATCATATGATCCTGTCCCACCACGGGCATTATGAATTCGGTTCTCCCGTCCTCCCCATGGTTCAGGAAGCGGAAGTGCTGTATATCATCGATAACCTGGATGCGCGTCTGAATACGCTGAAAAAGGCGATGGAAAACATAAAGCCGGGTGAATGGACATCCAAACTGTTTGCGCTTGACAACCGTCAATTCTATAAACCGAAAGGATAAGTTTTATGGATCTGAAATTAAAACTCGTCCAGACAGTACACAAACTGCTTAAGCCGACCGGCAGGGGCGGCTCTTTTCCGGGTGTGCTGGCGCTGAAACTGGATCCGGAGATGCTGACGAAATTCCGGATGCCCGGAATCGTTGTGCTCGTTACCGGCACCAACGGAAAGACGACCACATCCAATCTGATCGCCGAATCCCTGCGCCAGGCGGGACTGAATACCATAAACAACAGGCGCGGCGACAACCTCAATGTCGGCATTACGACACTGCTGGCATCCAACTGCGACTCTCATTACAACGTGCAGGCGGACGCGGCTGTGATCGAAGTGGATGAACTGACTGTGTTCAGACAGTTTGACAATCTGCATCCTACACATCTCGTTGTTACGAATTTCTTCCGCGACCAGCTTGACCGTGCCGGGGAAATGGAAACGATCATCCGCAAGATCCAGGCTGTTACGGAAAACTTCGAAGGACACCTGATCCTGAACGGGGATGATCCCAATGTCGTGCGTATCGCGGATACCGCAAAGAAGGCTAAGATCCATTTCTTCTCCGTCGGGAAAAACAAGGTCAGCCGGAAGACGACGGATGAGGCTTCCGAAGGGAAGTTCTGCCCGCGCTGCGGACATCCGCTGATCTATGATTACTACCAGTATTCCCATATCGGCAGGTTCTCCTGCAAAAGAGACGGATTCGGTGAGATCACGCCGGAAACACTGGTTACGAAAGTGGATTATGAAAACGGATCGTTTACCTGTGACAACAAGGTATTCCATTCCTTTATCAATACGATCTATGCCATCTATAACTGCGCCGCAGTGGTAACTGTGCTCAAAACACTGGGTCTGAATACGGACGCGGCAGACGCGGTCTTCCGTTCCTTTGTGCTGAAAGAGGGAAGAAATGAAGTATTTGAGCTTTCGAAGCCATGTGTCATCAACCTGGTCAAGAATCCGACCGGCGCCAATGAGGTTATGAAGTATATCCTCGGTCAGCCTGGAGACAAGAATGTCTGCATATTCCTCAATGACAACGACCAGGACGGACACGATGTCAGCTGGATCTGGGACGCGCATTTTGAAAGGCTGAACATCCCGGAAGTAAAGACGATCGTCTGTTCCGGCTTAAGGGCATATGACATGGCGCTGCGCCTGAAGTATGAAGGACTGGAAGACAGGATCATCGTGATCGAGGACGCATCCAAGGCAGTCGACTGGCTCGATCAGGCGGATATGAACAGCCATATCATTGCCACATATACAGCCCTGCATTCGACCCGCGCGATACTGAGAAAGAAGGCCCGGAAATGAATCTGAAAATATTATGGATCTACAATGACCTCATGGACCTCTACGGTGATAAGGGAAACGCGGAAGTACTGCGTGTACGCTGTGAAAAGAGGGGTATCTCCTGCCAGATCGACAAGAAATCGATCGGTGATGAGATCGACATTTCCGACTATGATCTCTTCTTCATGGGCGGCGGCGCCGACCGGGAACAGGGACTGATCTACCGGGATCTTCTTGCCAGAAAGCGCAGTATCGTCAAAGCGATGGAAGAAAAGACGGCATTCCTGCTCATCTGCGGCGGCTACCAGCTGTTCGGAAAATACTATAAGGACCAGGACGGGGAAGTCGTGGACGGACTCGGTATCTTCGATTACTATACGGAGAGTACAGACCGTGATCACCGGTGCATCGGCAATATTGCCGTGGAAGTCACGATGGACGGCGAGACCTTCAAGGCTGTCGGCTTTGAAAACCACGGCGGGCAGACAAAAAATGTTTCTGCCTCCCTCGGCAAAGTACTTTACGGACACGGCAATGCCTTTAACTGCGGGGAGGAGGGATTCCTGAATGACCAGGTTCTCGCCACCTATATGCACGGACCGCTGCTTCCGAAGAATCCGAAGATCGCGGACCTGCTCATCAAAAGGGCTTTGAAGAAGCGCTATGGCGATGTGGCGCTGGAACCGCTGGACGACACGATGGAAGATCAGGCCAGGGAAGTTATGTTGAAGCGGCTCAAGGTATAGGCCGGCAGAGACAATTACGGATATGAAAAAAGGATCGCTCCAGCGATCCTTTTGTGTGGTGTGCCGGGCATGGCACATATCTTGGAGGTTGAAACGTACCTCCAGCCAAGGGTGGTAACCCCTAAGGCTTAGCCAAACTCAAG
>CACZPD010000091.1 GCA_902782955.1 uncultured Erysipelotrichaceae bacterium | reverse complement strand
TGCGGTGCATGATGTCAAAATAACGCCGGATCTTGACAGCCGTAAGGTATTTTTCGACCTTGCGGGGGATTTCCAGCAGGCCCATCTCATCATTTCCGAAAACGGCAGGGTCATTCATGAAGGCATAACCAATGATATGCACTATGAAATGATCATGGATTCTGTCCATCCGTGGAGTCCGGAGGATCCGTTCTTATATGATGTATACATTGAAACGGAAGATGATATTGTCCGCAGTTATTTCGGCATGCGGAAATTCTCTTCCGGCTATGACGCGCACGGGAAAAAGCGGTTCTTCCTGAACAACCAGCCGTTATTCCTGACAGGTGTGCTGGACCAGGGGTACAGCCCCGACGGCATGTATACCTATCCGCAGGATGAAGCGATGGTTTTTGAGATCAGGAAGATGAAGGAAATGGGCTTCAACCTTCTCAGAAAACACGTCAAGGTGGAAAACAGGAGATGGTATTATCACTGCGACAGACTGGGTATGCTGGTGATGCAGGATATTCCCAACGGCGGTGATCCATATGATGAAAAATCAGTCCTGCTTCTGCCGAATATCGGCATACGTGAAATGAACGATATCCGCAATCCGCATCTGGGAAGGGCGGAAAGGGATCTTCAGAAGAAATATTATGAGGAACTCGATGATATCCTGAATGATCTGTATAACTTTGTCTGTATCTGCGCATGGGTCCCGTTCAATGAAGGATGGGGACAGTTCAACAGCGCGGAAGTGACGGATTATATCCGGAATTATGATACGACCCGCCTGATCGACAGCGCCTCCGGCTGGCATGACCAGGGTGCCGGTGATTTCCATTCACGGCATAACTATTTCCTGCATTTCCGGGTTCCGTCCGATGCGGAGGACAGGATCATCCTGCTCAGCGAATTCGGCGGATATTCGCTGCTGGAGGGAAGACATTCGCAGGCAGAAAAACTATATGGATATAAGAAATTCAGAGACAGGATGTCTTTGAATGACGCAGTAATGGATCTGTACAACAGGGATGTATATGACAATATTTCCAACGGATTGTCCGGCTGTATCTTTACGCAGGTATCGGATGTGGAAGATGAATGCAACGGCATCCTTACGGCAGACCGCCGCGTTGTTAAGATCAATGAAAGGCGGATGCGCAGAATGAACGAGAAATGCATACGGAGAATGAATAAATGAAAGATGAAATAGTAATTGCTGAAGCGATGCATGGGCAGGTAAGGATCCATGCGGCATATACAAGAGATACCGTGGAAGCTGCACGGCAGGCACATCAGTGTGCCCCGACCAGCGCCGCTGCCCTCGGACGGGTCCTGACAGTTACAGCAATCATGGCAAGTGATCTGAAGAAGCCGGATGAGAAGATCGTCTCCATCATCAACGGTCATGGTCCTGCCGGTACGATCCTAGCCCAGGCAGACGGTCAGGGCAATGTACGCGGCTTTATCGGTGATCCGGACCTGTATTTTTCCAGGGAAGACGGACATCTTGATGTAGGCCGGGCAGTCGGCAGGAACGGGACACTGACCGTCACGAAAGATCTTGGGCTGAAAGAACCGTTTTCCGGTGTTGTGGCGCTGCGGAGCGGTGAGATCGGTGAGGATTTTACTTACTACTTTGCCATATCAGAACAGACGCCGTCCGTCGTATCGGTCGGCGTACTGGTCGATACGGACTGGTCCATCCTGACAGCAGGCGGGCTGATCTTCCAGCTGATGCCGGGTGCCACGGAAGCCTGCATATCTGCCTGTGAGAAAACGGCGGATTCCATGCGCTCCATGACTTCCCTGCTCAGGGAAGGAAACACACCGGAAGATATCATCCGCATGTATTTCCCGGATGCGGAAATACTGGGCAGGAAGGATGTGCGCTGGCACTGCGGCTGCTCGAAGGAACGCTTTGAAGTTTCGCTCATGACGCTCAAGGACAGTGATCTGGAAGAGATGATCGAAGACGGCAAAGGCGCTGAGATCCGCTGCCAGTACTGCAGCAGTCTGTATCAGTTTGATACGGAAGACCTGAAGAATATACTGAACAGAAAACATGTTGAAGATCGATAATGTAACAATCAGCGAACCAATTGCGGCGGCTCCGCTCGCGGGTATAACCAATCCGGTATACCGTGAGATGTGCCGTTGTTTCGGCGCGGGACTTGTGGTCAGTGAAATGATCTCGGACAAAGCCCTGCACTATAAGAGCAGGAAAACGCAGGAAATGTGCCGGACATCACCCGATGAACATCCGGTTGCCCTGCAGCTGTTCGGTTCGGATCCCGTGACCATGGCGGAAGCCAGTGAATACCTGACAAAGAATACGTACTGCGACATCATCGACATCAACATGGGCTGCCCTGTCAACAAGGTGATCAAAGCGCATGCCGGCAGCTGGCTGATGCGCGATGAGGAACTCGCGGCAGATATCGTCAAGGCTGTAAAGGATCATACGGACAGACCGGTAACGGTCAAGATCCGGGCAGGCTGGGATAAGGAACATATCAACTGTGCCCGACTGGCGCAGAAGCTGGAAGCCGCAGGGGCGGATGCCATCGCTGTACACGGCCGCACACGGTCCCAGATGTATGAAGGAAAGTCAGATAACCGCTATATCCGGATGGTCAGGGAAGCCGTAAAGATCCCGGTCATCGGGAACGGGGATATCCGGTCCTGCGAGGATATGAAAAGGATGTTTGACGAAACAGGATGCGACGCGGTCATGATCGGCCGGGGACTGATCGGCAAACCGTTCTTTCTTCAGGAACTGAAGGCATATCTGCACAATGAAGCGTACATACCTCCCTCAGAAGATGAACGGATCAGCCTGGCTCTCGAATACAGCCGGAAACTGACGGAATATGAAGGCGAAATGATGGCCATGCGCATGATGCGCGGACTCGGCGGATGGTTCATCACCGGCATGCCGGATTCGGCGAAAGTACGGAATGAACTGTCCTATATACGCACATTCGGAGACATGGAAGAAATCCTGGAAAGGTACCGCAAGGTGCTTTCAGAGAGAAGAAAATCATTGTATGATGAAAAAGAGGTAAATGAAGATGAATATTAATATCGTATTGGTGATTGCCCTAATGGCTGTCAGTATGGCCATGGGATATATCCTGAACCGTCATCTGACGCTGAAAAAGAAAAAGGATGAAGTTTCCACAACGATGATCGAGTCCAAATTATCCGACTGCAGTGATCTGACAACATGCAACCTGGTATATGTGGATCTCGTTAAATATGCGCAGGGCAGCATTCCCCTGATCACAAAGAAATCCTTCTCCATGATCTATGAAGCCAATATCCGTGCGGGTATCGATCTTTCCAAAGCAATCGTAAAACTCAATGACAACACCGTGCGCATCACGCTGCCGGAAACGGAGATCCAGTCCATTGAAGTGGACACGAAAACACTTCGTTTTTATGACGAACATCTTGCTCTGTTCAACTGGTCAAACAAGGAAGACATCCAGACAGCGATCGCAGCTGCCAGAAATGACGCTGAGGAACATGCCAATCTGGAGAAACTGAAGACTCAGGCAAGGAAGCAGGCAGAGAATGTGATCTATAAACTGATCCAGCCGGCAGTAGGCGAAGGCAGGGAGATCATCATCGATTAAAGCAGTTCCCCAGGGAACTGTTTTTTGGAGGAATGTATGAAATATACACTTGCCATCTTTGACATGGACGGTACGATACTGTATACCCTGCAGGATATTACCGACGGACTGAACTATGCACTGCGGAAAAATGATCTCCCGGAGATCACGCTTGAAAAGGTGCGTTCTTTCATCGGAAACGGGATCATGCAGGAAGTCATACACAGCTGTCCGGAAGGGACAGGTGAAGATGT
>CACZPD010000090.1 GCA_902782955.1 uncultured Erysipelotrichaceae bacterium | reverse complement strand
TCCGATCCATACGGAATCCGTAGCCATGATCAGATAAATGATGCCCAGGATCAGCAGCATTCTCATCAATGCACGCATGGATATATCGTTTATTTTTTCGAAAATGTGTTCTATGAAATTCATAACAAATATTTTAGCATTATTTTCCGTTTGATTCCATATCGTTCAGCAGACCGTTCGCCGCAAACGAGAAATAATCAGAATTACTGACAATGAGGTGATCGAGTATCCGGATATTCATCAGCCTGCCGATCTGAACAAAGTCCTTTGTCAGGCTGATATCATTCCTGCTTGGCTGCAGATGCCCACTGGGATGATTATGAACAAGCATCAGGTTTGTACAGTCCAGAAGCAGCGCCTGTTTGAAAACCTCCCTCGGATATACCCCTGCTTCATTGATGGTGCCCACAAACAGTTCCTCATAATCAATGATCCGGTTCGCAGTATTCAGATATACCGCGAGAAACCGTTCCTGCCGGGAGGAGCCGATTTCTCGGTACAGCCATTCCAGCAGGCTTTCCGGATCCCGTATGACATTCTTTTCCACTGCTGTTTCATAGGCAATCCTGCGGGACAGCTCAAAGCACGCAAGCAGTTCCAGTGCTTTGACGTCACTGATTCCCCTGATCTTTTTCATTTCCGCAAAATTCATTTTCGCGACGCCGGACAGGTCGCCGGAAGCCTGCAGGAGAGATTCAGCGAGTTCCAGTGCGTTTGTTCCGCGTACTCCGCTTCGCATCAGTATTGCCAGCAGTTCCGCCGCACTCAGGCTTTTCAGCCCATACCGCTTTGCTTTTTCTCTCGGTCTGTCATTTCTGTTCATTTCCCGTATCAACGCCATATATTCCTCCGCTGTACGGTTATATTCGCAAAAAAGGCATACGTTTAAGCATGCCTTCTGTGCTCAGGAATATTTATGATTTTATCCGATCCGGATCAGCGGTTCATATGTACCGGACCACAGTCCGATCGCTGCGCCGGCCAGTGCGATCACTGCGATCAGGAGGATACATTTCATCGGTGACCAGTTTTTGCGGGTCAGAAGATGCCACATAAGCCCTGTCAGCAACAGCGGGATAATACCCGGCAGGAGCTGGTTCAGCTGGGCAGCCATATCGAGTGAATCACTGCCGTTGTACATTGTCAGCACAGCGGAAACATCTTTCATATTGACGATGATCATTGCGCCGATCATGAACGCGCCGGCCAGACGGATCGAACGGACAGCGCCTTTCTTCTTTTTGGAAAGCGTATCCGCGAGGCGTGTCCCCTGCGCGTATCCGATATACATACCGGCAAAGCGTGCGGCAACTGTCAGTATGGCCGTGATCAGGAAATATATCAGCGCCGCTGTAGGGCTGCCTCCCTGCGCAAGGGACAGCACACCCATAGCTGTAAACGGGATGATCAGGTACCAGAACAATGCTGTTCCGATCCCGTCAGCCGCTGCGGAAACAGACGCTTTGAATGAGCGGATCAATGCCGGATCATATTTGCACTGTTCCATCGAAAGAACAGCTCCCATTGCCAGCGTGGAAAGGAATGATCCTGTCTCCACGTATTCCAGATGATGTCCCATGGCATATGCCAGGTCCTGTTCATCGGTATGGATCTTTTTGAGACCGGGCATGATTGCCCAGAGCCAGCCTATGGATTCCCCTGTCTCACCGTTTCTGGAAAAGCCGCTCAGGAAAGAACGCCATACGACTTTATTCAATGTCTTTTTATCCAGAGGATATGCTTCTGTCAGATTTTTATACGGTCCTGCGCCTACCACCATTTTGAAGCACCTCCTTTTTCTGCCGCTGCAGTTTCATTGGCCTGCTGTGAATAATCATATGCCGCAAGTGCGAATGCGAGCATTGCACAGATCAGCAGTGTCGCCCCGCTGATTCCTGTCGTAACGATCAGAGCCGCAAACGCCGCTCCTGCGATCAGAGCGCCGCTGATCTCACGGATCTGGATATTCCGGAGTATGACAGCGAACCCGACGCATTTCATCAGGGAACCGGCAACAGCCAGTCCTGCCATTACCCAGCCCGCATTGGCTTCCAGTGAGGATACTGTTGTACGGAAACTTTCCCCGCCTGTATAGGCAAGACATGCAAGAACCGTAAACAGCAAAGCTTTCAGGATGCCGGGCAGGAAATTTGCCAGGGTAAGCTTTTTCTCGTCCCTGCTTTCAGCTGCTTTTCTTGCCATCGGCAGAAACGCCGCCGCAAGTGCAGTAAATGCGCCGTCCGCATACATGCCTAACCACGCAAATACAAGAGCGCTCGCAATGGCAGTGTTGGCATCCATGCCGGACTGTACCGCGAGAACAACTGCCATAACGGAATACAGTACCGTATTGACATACCTGTTCTCTGCGCCGAGGACGATCAGTTCCATCGCTGCCCCTACCGCAGCGCCTTTCGCCGGATCTTTCAGAACGATTCCAAACAGAGTGCAGGCGATCAGGGGCCTGTGCAGCACTCTCAGTAAAGAAGTCTGATCCAGCGTCAGAATAAATACTAATATTGCTATAAGTGCCATATCTTGTTCCTTTCTTTATCTGATGCCGGATTCCCGCGCTTCTTCTGCTTCATCGTAGGCAGCGATATGCTTTCTTCCTTCATCCAGCGCAAGGGAGCAGAGATCATCCACATCGATCACATAACCTCTTGCCATGTTTGCCTGTATCAGCATACCCAGATTTGTTCCTCCGATTACGCGGATCCGGTATGTATCCTTCAGTTTTACAGATAACTCAGAAGAAATCTTATAAGGCGCCGCTTCCGTCATATCCGCAAAGATCAGGATTCCTTCACAGTCAGCGAGTTCCTTCAGCTTTTCGCGGATATTGTATTCCAGTTCATCTGTGGAATGTTCCTGGAGATAGTCAACATATACATATTTTTCAGGCTTGCCTGCCAGAAGTCTGACCGCGCTGGTCATTCCGCTGGCGAAAGTGCCGTGCCCAGTTACCAATATTCCGATCATAATTCCTCCATATGCCGATATTATATCAATTTGTATGATGAATATCCATTTTTCCTTTACCGCGTCATATAATGATAAAGAAGTAATAAAGGAGACTTTTATGAAAATCAAAAGCCGCAGAGTATACTGCGATGAGCAATGGATCCCTGCTGTCATTACAATTGAAAACGGAAAGATCACCCGGATTTCCCGGGATGCGGATGAAGATGCGGATTACGACTATAATGATGCGCGTATCCTGCCGGGATTCATCGATATCCACTGCCACGGCGCCTATGGATTCGATACGAATTACGCTGATCCGGAAGGACTGCGAAAATGGGCTGCCGGAATTCCTTCCGAGGGTGTTACGTCATTCCTGGCCACAACGATCACCGATCATACAGAGACTCTGAAGAAAGCCCTTCTCAATGTTGTGGCTGTCCGAAAAGAAGGTTATAAAGGCGCTCGGATCATCGGTGTCCACCTGGAAGGACCTTACCTTTCCCTGAAGTACAAAGGAGCCCAGCCGCCCGAAGCGATCGTCAAGCCGTCGGTAGAAGAATTCAGAATGTTTCAGGAATGTGCGGACGGAGCGATCAGGGTCGTTACGCTTGCGCCGGAAGAAGATGCTGATTTCAAACTGACTTCCTATCTGCACGAGACCGGTGTTGTCCCTTCCATGGGCCACAGCGACGCATCATTCGATACTGCAGTTGAAGCAGTGAAACACGGTGCCATGTCCATCACACATACGTATAATGCCATGTCGCCGCTGAATCACAGGGAGAACGGACTGGTCGGCACTGCGCTGGGTCTGCACGATCTTTACAGCGAGATCATCTGTGACACAAGACACTGCACCGCCAACGCACTCAATATCTTCTATACCTGCAAGGACAAGGACCATGCGGTCATGGTCAGCGACGCCCTGATGTGCAAGGGATATCCCGCCGGGACTAAATTCCTGTTCGGCGGTCATGAGATCGAGATCTATCCCGACGGAACAGCACATCTGACTGAAAGCGGAAGCCTCGCAGGAAGCACACTGAAACTCAACGAAGGCCTGCGCAATGTCATTGAAAAAGCAGGTGTTGACGAAGTTAAGGCAATCAACTCCTGCACCATCAATCCTGCCCGACTGCTGAAAGAGGATGATCATATCGGCCTCATAAAAGAAAACTATGACGCAGATCTGACCGTTCTGGATGATTCATACCAGGTACTGCAGACTTTCTGCAAGGGGATCCCCCAGCTGTAGCCGGAACACATTAAAAGCAGTTCTGTTCAGAACTGCTTTTAATCTGTCTTACTTGATTCCTTCAGGATTTTTGAGGGTGAAATTCCAGGATGTCCTGCACATATCGTCAATGTTATATACAGCACTCCATCCGAGAAGTTCCTTTGCCTTTTCCGTATCTGCATAGCATTCAGCGATATCACCGGGGCGTCTGTCCATGATCTTGTAAGGCAGTTCCTTGCCGCAGGCTTTTTCATATGCGTGCAGCACCTGAAGGACGCTGTACCCGTTTCCGGTACCAAGGTTGACCTTCTCTGTTCCCTTGTGCGCCAGAGCGTAATCAACTGCCGCAATATGTCCTTTTGCGAGATCGACGACATGGATATAGTCACGCACACCCGTTCCGTCTACCGTATCGTAGTCATTGCCCCAGACACGCAGATATTCAAGTGTCCCGTTGGCAACTCTTGCGATATAAGGAACCAGGTTGTTCGGGATACCGTTCGGCACTTCACCGATCAGACCGCTTTCATGTGCCCCGATCGGATTGAAGTATCTTAACAGCATAACGCTCCATGACGGGTCGCTGACTGTCAGATCTTCCAGGATCATTTCGTTCATCAGCTTTGTGGAACCGTATGGATTCGTCGTATGCACTTCGAAATCTTCGCGGATCGGAACCGACTTCGGCGCACCGTATACGGTTGCGCTGGAAGAGAATACGATAGTTTTGCAGCCGTATTCCTTCATGATCTCATACAGATTGATCGAACCGGAAATGTTGGTCTCATAGTACATCAGCGGCTGTTCAACGGATTCACCGACAGCTTTCAGACCGGCAAAATGAATGACCGCGTCGATCTTATTTTCCTGAAATACCTGCCGGATCTGTTCGATCTCACGGATATCAGCACGATAGAATTTAGGTTTTACACCTGTAATTTCAGCGATCCTGTCGAGAACGACTTCCTTTGAATTATAAAGATTGTCGAGAACGATTACTTCGTGTCCTGCCTGAATCAGTTCAACACACGCATGGGAACCTATGTAGCCGGTTCCGCCTGTTACCAGTATTCTTGCCATTTTGAATCTCCTTTATTTCAATAAACGCACAATGTCATTCCACGTAACAAATACCATCAGTCCAATCAGGAGCACCCAGCACGCAACCATAATGCCCGTTTTGATCCGGGTGTTCAGTTCCCTGCCGGCAGCGGCTTCACACAGTGTGATCACGATCTGCCCGCCATCCAGAACCGGAAGCGGCAGAAGGTTGAATATGCCTACATTCAGACTCAGCTGGGCCAGCAGAAGCAGGAATGCCGAGATACCGTATCCAGCATAAGTTTCCGTAGCCTGATAAATACCTACAGGTCCGGACAGCTGTTCAAGACCGACACCGCGGAGCAGGCCTCTGATCGTCGCAAACATGAGGCTTGCGATCTCTCCCATCTCCACAGCACCGAAATACCAGCAGTTCAGGAAATTGATTTTGATTTCCTTTGGCTGAGGTCCGCCGATCCCGATCATGTAAGCCTGGTTCTCCTCGCTGAATTCAGGTGTCACTTCGATGGTTATCGCTTCGCCGTTCCTGTCGATCCGGTACGTCTCCGTTCCGCTGTAACCGGAGGAGAATACCTGCATATCCAGATAACTCTTCGGTTTAATGGAAGTGCCGTCTTCTTTCGTGATCTCCAGGATCATATCACCCGGCAGGAATCCGGCTTTTTCAGCCGGGGAACCGGCGACAACTGTATTTACAAGAGGCTCAGGAGAGCTGTAATAAACACCGTTGGAGAGATAGATCATGGAAAAGACGACCCAGGCCAGGAGAAAATTCATGATCACGCCGGCCAGCATAATAATGATCTTCTGCCACGCCGGTTTATCGGTCAGTCTTCTTCCTTCGGGGACGACAACATCCGGATAAGCTGCGTCACCGTCCTTTTCACCGGCCATTGCGACATATCCCCCGATGGGGATGCCGCGTATGCTGTATTGTGTTTCCCCGGTTTTTTTATGCCACAGAAGCGGCCCCATACCGAAAGAGAATTCATAGCAGTATACACCGAATTTCTTTGCGGCAGCCAGATGTCCTGCTTCATGTATCGTGATAATAACGGACAGGAGCAGGAGAAAATATATTAATGTCATTGTTTGTTTACCTTTCTGATCTTATCCAGGGCAAATTCCCTGCCCCAGTTATTCGCTTCCAGCAGATCTTGTGTGGATGTGATCTCACGGTATTCCACAGACCGGACTGCTTCGGAAACGATTTCCTCTATCATCAGGAAAGGGATCTTTCCCTGACGGAACGCCAGATTCGCTTCCTCATTGGCAGCGTTCATGACAGCGTTCAGGTTTCCGCCCTTCCTTCCGCATTCATAGGCAAGTTTGAGAAGCGGGAAACGCTGCAGATCCGGTTTATGGAAATGAAGCGTGCCTATTGCGCTGAGATCGAGTTCTTCTTCATTCAGTTCCAGGCGGTCAGGCCATGTCAGTGCATACTGGATCGGGAGACGCATATCAGGTGTTCCCATCTGCGCAATGACGGAACGGTCCCTGAATTCAACCATGGAGTGAATCACGGATTCATCGTGCATGATGACTTCGATATCATCG
>CACZPD010000089.1 GCA_902782955.1 uncultured Erysipelotrichaceae bacterium | reverse complement strand
TTTGTCTGTATCAGTTTGTTTCTGCTCTGCGGCTGTTCGTCCATCCAGCAGAAAGTCAATGATTTCAACGGACATATTTACGGTAATACATACACCATCGATACATTTGACAATTACGGCAGGAGGGTGCTGACCACACACGGGGAGAGAATCGATATTTCCGGCAATGTTGTGCAGCAGGAGACCTATGACAACGAGAGTTCCTCCTCCGGCTATATCAATACGCTCAGTTCCGTCATCACTTTGAGCATTGACGGCAATGAGATGCTGACATGCGGCGATACCACGATCTTTTATGAAAAAGGTCTTGTGCCGGATTATGAATTCCATCTGAGCTCCATAGAATCTGAGAGCTCATCCATTCTCGACGCGCCGATCATTTCCGGTCTCGTCAATGATGTGAAGAACAAATTCGGGAAGAAGATGGTCGTCATCATCAAATCACAGACCGGTGTGCCGATCTACGCATTTTCCGGCAAACGCGTAACCTGGTCGATTCCGGCTGACCTGCCGAAATTCACCAAGCTCATGGTCGACGGCAAGGCACTGTATCTGCACCGTGCCAACTTCCAGATCATCGATAAGGACCTGATCGACTGAAGAGGATCAAACGATCCTCTTTTTTTCCGCAAAGAAAAAGCCTGTTTGGTCAGGACAGGCTCTTCAGTTAAATAAAGCTGTTTATGCTTTTTTGTTTACGGATCCGATATTTCTATGATTCATGATCTTAATTAATCCATCTCGTTCCGATTTCAGTAAAGCAGTGTAATCACTTTCCGTCATGTACTCATGAACCACAGAAGTATCAGTCTCGTAATCCACCATAAAAATGGTGTTTCCGTTAATACTTCTCATATCGATTTTCCTTTCTTATAATCAAAAGTTTTTCTTGGTGGTGCAACTATATTAACACATTTTATCTGCCTTGTGAAGCGTCTTAAGAATTTCTTATATTCATGGATTCCGCTCCGGATATTATCTGTTATAATTGAACGGTAAGTTTTCAGGAGAATGCAGTATGAATGATTATCTGAATATATTTATTACTATATTATTCGCGGGTATTTCCGTCGTAATGTTTACCCGTTCCATCCGCAATTCAAAAAAGATTATGATCCACGACAAGCAGTGGTCTACATTCCGTATGATCTTCGTCGCGATCGGTGTCGTTTCCCTGATCAACCTGGTTGTCGGCGAGAAAACAATATACGATTATGCCCGTATCATTTCGACATTTATCGTTGTTTCTTCACTGACGGCCGCACGTGACGGCATCGGGGAAGACGGTGTTGTATCCAATGGTAAATTCTATCCGTGGAAGATCGTGCGTTCATATGACTATGAAGTTGCGAAGAGTCTTTTCACAGTATATTTCACGATCGAATCCACAAACGCAAAGAAACCGGATGAATATACGACCAAAGCCGTTGATTTCGACCTTGTAAACCAGGAATACGTCAAGGAATTCCTGCGTATGAACCAGGGCCGTAAAAAGACAAGGATGAAGAAAAAGAGCAAGTAAATCCATGAACCGGAACAAAGTTTCCGGTTTTATTATGTTTTTTCCGCTGTTCGGTTGACAGAACACAAGGCAGTTATTATGATTAATGTAGTCAAAATGACTATAGGCGGTGGTCTATGGAAAAAAGAAATGAACAGGGTCAGACACTGGAGGAATTCCTTGCGGCATATGACGCGACCCGGTACCGTAATCCGAGCAATACAGTGGATATGGTGCTGATGACCGTTTCCGAAGGAAAACTGACGCTGCTGCTGATCAAACGAAAGAATCATCCCTTTATCGGCGACTGGGCTCTGCCCGGCGGTTTCATCGATTTCAAGGAAGACATGGAAAAGGCTGTCATGCGTGAACTGGAGGAAGAGACCAATATTACGGATCATACCTACTTCCGTCAGCTGTATACATTCGGCAATGCGGACAGGGATCCGCGTACACGGATTATAACGACAGCGTATCTTTCCCTTACACCCGAAGACAATATCAGACAGACAAAGGCACAGGATGACGCGGCGGACGCGGCATGGTTTTCCATTTCCAAGGAAGTGATCCGGCTGGACGGCGGAACAAGGGAGTCACGTCTGTCCATCGTGTCTGAAGAAAAGAACAGCCATATGATCTATCTTGTCACGGATGAGGCACAGCACAATTACATGGTGACCAAATCCGAAATACTTCCGGAATCAAACTGTCAGCTCGCGGCGGACCATATAAAGGCTGTGAACATGGCAGTCGACCTTGTCCAGAACCGGGCGGCTTCCACAGGCATTCTTTTCAACCTTCTGCCGGAGGAATGTACTTTGCGGGAGATTCAGAATGTTTATGAAGCAGTTACCGGTCATAAGACAGATACGGGAAATTTCAGAAGGGATATCAAAAAAATGCTGAAGGCTACCGGCAATACGAAGATGGTCAAAGGAAAACCGGCAGCGTTATACAGTTTCAATCCTATGTATCAGTATCTGGAGGAAAATCTATGAAAAAAGCACTGATCATCATTGATATGCAGAATGATTTCATTGATCAGGCACTCGGGACACCGGAAGCGCCGGCAACTGTTCCCGAGGTCTGCAAGCTGATTCAGGATGAATCATTCACGCACATCTACGCTACGCTGGATACGCACACGGAAGCGTATCTGGAAACACTGGAAGGAAAATACCTTCCTGTCGTGCACTGCGTCAAAGGGACGGAAGGGTGGCAGATCCGTCCGGAAGTAAAAGAAGCGCTTGATCAAAGGAACGCAGTCTTTGTCGAAAAGCCGACTTTCGGTTCCGTCAGGCTTGCGGAGATGCTGCGTGAACTGGATCCGGATGATATTACCATTGCCGGATTATGCACAGACATCTGCGTTGTGAACAACGCGCTGCTCCTGCGCAGTTATCTGCCGAATACACCTATTTACGCTTCAGCGACCGCATGCGCGGCCACAACACCGGAAAACCATCAGGCAGCGCTGTCAGTTATGCGTTCCTGTCAGATCGAAATAATTTAAACGGAGGATAAAATGACAAACATTCATGTTGAACCTTATGTACCGGATGAAGATTATGACAATCCGGCAATGATCACTGACTTTTACGAATTCACGATGGCGAACTGTCTGTTCCTGCATGGCTTCAAGGATACCATTATGGTTTTTGACATGTTCTTCAGAAAGAACCCTGACAACCTTGGTTATGCGATCAGCTGCGGTCAGGCAAAACTCCTGAAATTCCTGCGCGAATATCATTTTACGGACAGGGATATCATCTGGCTCAGGACAAAAGGGATGAGCGAGGAATTCTGCGAATATCTCAGAACCTATAAATGGAAGGGTGATGTGTATATGCTGCGGGAAGGTACCGTAAGCTATCCGCAGGTTCCGATGGTACGTATCGAATGCGATATGGTCGGCGCGATCCTGATCGAAACATATCTCCTGCAGACGATGAATTTCCATTCCCTGATCGCCACAAAGGCAACACATATTACAGGTTTGAGCACGCATACACACCGCAATGTCATGGAATTCGGAACGAGAAGGGCACAGGGTGCTTCGGCCGGCAATGACGGCGCATACGCATCCATTCTCGGCGGCTGCGTCGGTACAGCCAACTGCCTGGCCGAAATGAAATTCGGACCGGATGTCAAGGCAGTCGGAACGATCGCCCACAGCTTTATTGAATTCTATCCGACGGAATATGACGCATTCAAGGCATACGCTGAAACCTATTCGGATAATGTATCGCTTCTTCTGGATACCTACAGCATCTTTGAATCCGGTCTGCCGAACCTGATCAAGATCGATGATGAGATGATCCGTCAATATCCGGATGATCCGAACAAGAGGGTCAAGGCTGCGCGAATCGACTCCGGTGACCTTGCGCGCGGATATAAGAAGCTGAGAAAAGCCCTTGACGCAGCCGGTAAACCATATATCAAGCTCGTTGCCAGCAACTCCCTGGACGAAAAGAAGATGTCGCAGATGGAAATGTATGAAGACGCGCATTTCGATTCCTACGGTGTCGGCGAAAAGCTGATCACTTCCGCAACCGATCCGGTTTTCGGCGGTGTTTATAAACTGGTAGCTGTCAAACAGGCAGACGGTTCATATGAACCGAAGATGAAATGCTCTGATTCCGCATCAAAAGCGATCATTCCCGGCAAGCTGATGGCATGGCGCGTATTTGATGAAGAAGGAAAAGGACAGTGCGATATTATTTCGCTGGATGATGAAGTCTTCGAAGACAATACCGATGTCGAAGTCTTCAATCTCGACCCGGATGCCCTCGACAGGATCAAGAAGATCCATATCAACCATGTTGAAAGGATCCTGATCCCGCATATGATCAACGGTGAGATCGTTCTTGATCTTCCGACGATCGCCCAGAAGAAGGATTATATCCGCGAACAGCTGACAAACCGTGTCTGGGAGAGTGAGCTGCGTCCGGAAATGCCGCATCAGCACTATGTTGATCTGAGTCTTAAACTGGCAGAGGTCAGAAACGAACTTTACGAAAAGCTGCACGGAGGCATGATTTGAGACAGGCACTGATGTTTGGGGGAGCTTTCAATCCTCCTACCCGTGCACATATCGATCTGGCCCGTTATGCCATGCAGGAAACCGGAGCGGAAGCTGTGATATTCGTTCCGACAAAGATGAATTACATTTCCGAAGACCAGGGCAAAAACTACGCGTTCACAAATGAGGAACGTCTGGAAATGCTCAGGAAGACCGCGGAAAACAATCCGTGGATGGAAGTCAGTGATTTTGAGATCATCAGCGAAAAACAGCCGCGGTCCTATGAAACACTCTGTCATCTTCGGGATGAAGGATGGCAGTGCAGGCTCCTGTTCGGCACGGATAAACTGTGTGAACTCGAAAACGGCTGGAAATTTATCGACAGGATCACGGAGGAATTCGGCATCGTATGCATGGAACGTGCTGATGACAACGCAGCGGAGATCATTGAGAATGATCCTTATCTGAAAACACTCGCTCCCTATATCACGATCGTAAAGACACCTGACAGCTATCACGGCATTTCCAGTACGGCAGTACGGAACATCCTGTCTGAGATCAGCGAAAAAAAGGAAGCAGTCCGGGAAATGATTCCGGAAGAAATTTATGACATACTTCATGTCTGAGAGGCTTATATGAAAAATATGATGATCAAGGCCGGTACGGCAGTACCGAAGATGCGTGTGGCGGATCCGCGCTTCAATACACAGGAGATCATTTCCCTGATCCGCAAACATCATGACTGCGGCATACTGGTATTCCCGGAGCTCTGCCTCAGCGGATATACCTGCGCTGACCTGTTCGGCCAGCAGGCTTTATACCAGGGTGTTCTGGAAGGTCTGAAGGAGATTGAAAAAGTCTCCGCTGAATATCCGGAAACGCTGATCGCGGTCGGGGCACCGATCCGGCACGCAAACGCTTTGTTCAATACGGCTGTATTCTTCTCTGAAGGTGTCATGAAAGGCATTATTCCGAAGATCAATATTCCGAATTACAGCGAATTCTATGAACAGAGATGGTTCTCTTCCGGGAAGAGGATCCGCAATGCGTGGACAATGGTAAACGGGCGCGAGGTTCCTTTCGGTACAGACCTGTTCTTTGAAGACCCGGAAAGCGGTGTATGTGTCGGATGCGATATCTGTGAAGATCTGTGGGTTCCTGACAAACCGAGCACACATGCGTGTCTTGCGGGAGCCAATGTGATCGTGAATCTTTCCGCATCCGATGAACTGATCGGAAAACAGGATTTCCGACGCACGATGGTGCTCCAGCAGAGTGCAGCATGTTACTGCAGCTACCTTTATACTTCTGCCGGCAGTGATGAAAGCAGCACCGATCTGGTCTTCTCCGGACATACACTGATCGCGCAGGACGGCAGACTGCTCTCCGAATCGATCTTTGATGAAAGAAGCTGTGTCCGG
>CACZPD010000088.1 GCA_902782955.1 uncultured Erysipelotrichaceae bacterium | reverse complement strand
TGACAAGAATAACCCGTCTCCGTCTGTCCATTGAAGTCCTCTTTTCTACCAGAATAATCTCTTTCTGTGCTCCGAAAGGTTATCGCAGTAATAAACGACACGGAATTCCTTTTCCGTATCCGCCTGGATCTGGTCCCCTTCCAGCATGCACTTCTTCATTGCGCTGCGGCAGACATCGATCCCCAGTCCGCTTTCTTCCTTCAGCTGCGATGCGCTGAGTTCATAGGCGTTCCAGCCGTTCAGATTGATCTCTTTTTTCCGCCAGAGAATACTTTCATATAAATCTTGTTCTGTTAAATGCATTTCAGGATCTCCTTCAGATCATATATTACAAGGTCCGGACGGCTGTCCAGGATCTCACCGGCTTTTTCCCGGTTGGACACAAAACCGACAGAATAAACACCTGCCCGTTTTGCGGCAGTCACATCGGAAGCGTTGTCACCGGCATAGATGCACTCTTCCGGCAGAAGCCCCATCGCTTCATATGCCTTCACGATGCCTTCCGGATCCGGTTTCGGTTTATCGAACGCTTCCTGTCCGAGAATCAACTCAAAATACCGCTCCAGGTCGAATTCCTTCATCCACATCCGGCAGGAAGCCGTAATACGCGAAGAAATGACCGCCATGCGGATCCCTTTATTCTGCAGCTCCTCCAGTACCTCCGCCGCATGCGGGATCAGGTGCACTGCACCGGTCCCCGGCAGGGTATTCTGGAATTCCCTGTATTCACGGATCATCTGATCCGGATCATGACCCGGAAACAATTTTACCATTTCCGTATGTAAAGGAGGCCCGAACACCTCCAGCTGATACTCTCTTGTGAAATCTTCAATGCGCCTGTATTTTTCAAACAGATGACTGAAACAGTGTATGACCATTGCCTCACTGTCCAGCAGTGTACCGTCAAAATCAAACAGAACCGCCTTGATCATTCCTCTCCTCCTACATTGGCCATGAACCGCCTGCGGATCTCATCTGCTCCGTTGAAGCCGATCTCTTTCAGACGGAAGTTCTTGACAGCCGTCTCAACAAGTACGCCGACGTTGCGGCCTGCGCTCAGCGGGATGATGATCGTCGGGATCAGTACGCCCAGGATATTGGTATAGCGCTCGGTCTCATCGCCGATCCGGTCATATTCGCCGTGTTTTTCAAACGGTACGAGATTGATGACGAGGTCGATCTGCTGGCGGTCAGCCAGCGCGCTTGCCCCGAAGAGCTTTTCCACATCGTTGACGCCGAGTCCGCGGATCTCAAGCAGTCCTTTGATGATCTTCGGTGCATGGCCGAAGATCTTGTTGTGAATATGCTGCACATCCACACGGTCATCCGCGATCAGCACATGACCTTTCGATATCAGTTCCAGCGCGGTTTCGGATTTGCCCATCCCGCTCTCTCCGGAAAGCAGCACGCCTTTTCCGTATACATTCAGCAGTACACCGGTCATGGTATCTTCCTTAGCCAGTTTTTCATCGAGAAATGTAATCAGGTCTGTGGAAAATCTTGATGTGTTCAGTGCTGTTCTCGCAATCGGAAAGTTTGTCTGTTCCGCTACTTCCTTCAGGATCGGCGGCAGTTCGTTGTTGCGGGTAAGGATGATCATCGGCGTCAGCCCGTCCGTTAACATCGGGAAGCGGGTGCGCTGATCTTCTTCCGGCATTGTCTTGATAAATTCGGATTCCTTGTTTCCTATAATAACGATCCTTCTCGGTTCTGTTTTCTTATAGAATCCGCAAAGCTCAAATCCGGGGCGGTTTACATCCGGAACTACCGTCCATCTTTCGAGGGCCTGATCATTGCCTGTCAGCCTCTCCAGACCGAAAAATTCCATGATTTCACGGACGGTTACTTTTTTTGTGTATTTGGTTTCGGACATGGATTCTGCCTCCTTCTGATAAAAATTATAACATCAGCCATTCTTTCATAGCTGATGTTATTTTATTTATTGAATTTTTGTGCCGCACTTCGGGCAGAAGATCTCATCCCCGTCCAGCAGTTCGTTGCAGTTCGGGCAGCGGATCTCTTCCTGCACCAGTTCTGATCCGCAGGTCTTGCAGAAAATTGCGCCTTCGCGGTTCAGTGTCCCGCATGCCGGGCATACGATGCCGCTTTCTTCCTGCATGCGCACCTGCGGTTCTTCGCGGATCTCTTCCACACCGAGATACTTCTCGATGAAATTGAAGATATCCTGCGGGATCGCCATCTGGCGGAGTGCGCCGATGCCGGTAGCGATCATCAGCGGCTGGAAGAAGATTGCGCCGATCGCAGCGATTCCGAGCTTTTCCATCCAGCGGTCAAATCCGATGTCGACGACCAGGATGTCATCGCTCTGGCTCAGATCAACGGAAAGCGCCGCGTCCATGCCGATGTACTTTGTCCATTCCGCTTCGGCGTCACCTTTGCACTGGATGGTGTAGCCGCTCTTGGTACGCATTGTCTGCGTGATCATGTTTTTCTTCAGATCAAGATATTCAGCCAGCGCATACGCAACAGTCTGCGGGTTGGCGCCCTGGGTCAGAGGATACTTTTTAGTGAATACTTTTGAAAAATCCATAGTTTTCATCTCCTTTACAGAAAACATAATAGCACGGTTTGACCGGCGGTCAAGATTTTTCAAACAATTTCTTTTTTAAGATCTCGTATTCGTCCCGGCTGATGGCTTCCTCATCCAGCAGGCTTTTCAGCCGGCTGATCTGTTCGAGGATATCATCCGGTTTGCGGACCGGTTCTTCCAGCAGCGGTCTTTCCTCGTATTCGATCACATCCAGCGGTTCCAGGTTTGCCGCAACGGTATTGCGGATCCGGGTATCCAGCGAAGAATCACACAGAAACGTAATGGAAAAGATCTCATCCGTATCGAGGTCCCGCAGCCGCATTCTTGCCGGAGCGGGCACTTCCCTTGTTTCGATATGCGACATGGCCTGGCCGGAAGTCGTCGCAGTCTCTTTCCTCCCGGTTCCGACGGCAGCGCCGATCACCGTACCGATACCCGGCATCAGGATCGTCCCGATCAGGGCGCCTGCCACCCTGCCTTTCCGCTTGGAAAACGTATTGGTGCTGGTCTGGTTGTCCTGGATCATCACATCCGTAAAACGGGGACCGTTCCAGTCATATTCCAGTACTTCATATTCCCGGCCGCCGGATCTTCTGAACCAGACAATACCCGGCACGCCGTCATCATAATAGATCGCCTGTTTCGCGCCGTTTCCGGCACCGACATCTTCTTTTCCGCTGAGCATTTCCACTTCCAGCTTTGATACATCATATACATCAAATACAGGCATCTCTTCACCTCTCTTCGTTTGCATTCATTATAAATGAAAAACAGAATGTCAATCAGTCTGATTGTTTAACATTCTGTTTCTTTCCTATTTGCGCTCGTTGATATAACGGCATGCGGCCAGTGCCGCGCATGCGCCGTCCGCAGCTGCAGTCGTCAGCTGGCGGATCTGCTTTCTGCGGCAGTCACCTGCCACATAGATGCCCGGCGTCTTTGTCAGGCACATCTCATCCGCGTCGAAGTAGCCGCGGTCATCCAGTTCGGCGAGTTCTTTGAACGCGTCGTTTTCCGGGATCAGGCCGATTGCCACGAACAGGCCGTCGCAGGAGACCCGGCAGGTCTCGCCGTCTTCCTTCTGGGTGATCTCAACGCCCTTGAATTCACCGTTTTCCTGCAGAAGGCCGGTAATGCCTACGCCGGTGATGATCTGTACGTTCTTTCTGGAGCGGAGCGTTTCCTGCAGTTTGCTTTCGCCTGTCAGGAACGGCAGGTCCTGCAGGATCGTTACTTCGCTGCATTTTTCCGCCAGCAGGATCGCTTCCTGCAGGGCAGAGTTGCCGCCGCCGGCAACACATACATGTTTTCCGGAATAGAAGTCACCGTCACAGACGGCGCAGAAGGAGATCCCTTCACCGACCAGTTCATTCTCGCCTTCCAGTCCCAGCATGCGGTGTTTGACGCCGGTTGCCAGGATGACGGTTTCGGAAGTAAATGTACTTCCTTCCTCTGTTTTCACTTCCTTGCAGTCCGGGAGGGACTGTACGGATGTCACGGTCTCGAATTCGATCTCGGCAGCCTGGGCCAGGATCTGGTCCAGCATGTGGTCCGCGAATTCGTTCCCGCTCATGGACAGCGTTCCCGGATAGTTTTCCACTTTCGGGGAATGCGTGATCTGTCCGCCGAAGCCGTTCTTTTCAATTACAAGCACGGACTTCCCGTTGCGCAGCGCATACAGCGCAGCTGTCATGCCGGCAGGTCCGCCGCCGACCACGATTACATCATACATGGCGGTTTCCCCTTATGAACGGCGCATCAGCCAGCCTTTGATATCGGAAACACCGCGGAATTTCTCAAATCCGTTCTCATCCGCAAGGATCAGTGTCGGTGCCTGCTTGATACCGTATTTGGCAACCAGTTCCGGTTCTTCATTGGCATTCAGTGCCTGGTAAGCTACGCCTGCCTTGTCCAGAAGCGCTCCGGCAGCCTTGCAGTTGGGGCATGTCGGGGTCTTGAACAGGTAAACGGAGAGGCCTGAAGCTTCGTTTGCAGGCTGTACCGCAACAGCCGGCGCCTCAGCTTCCGGTGCGCGGTTCGGACCCTGGTGACGAAGTACGGAACGGCCGATGTTGTAAACCTTACGGTCTTTGTATTCCTGCGCCTTGCCGTCGTTCCAGTTCTGGACCGGTCTGTAGTAACCTGTGATACGGCTGTAGACTTCTGTCTTCTGGCCGCATACAGGACATGTGAACTGTTCGCCTGTCAGATAGCCGTGGTCTCTGCATACGGAGTATGTCGGGGACATCGTGTAATACGGCAGTTTGTAGTTTTCAGCGATCTTGCGTACCAGGTTCGCAGCTGCTTTCCAGTCAGGCAGCTTCTCGCCGAGGAATGCGTGGAATACGGTACCGGATGTATACAGCGTCTGCAGGTCATCCTGGATATCCAGGGCGGAGAATACGTCTTCCGTATATCCGACCGGCAGATGTGAAGAGTTTGTATAGTACGGTGTGCCGTTCATGTTTGCTGTAATGATATCCGGGAATTCCTCTTTGTCGTGCTTCGCAAAACGATATGTTGTGGATTCTGCCGGTGTAGCTTCCAGGTTGTACAGGTCGCCGTATTTTTCCTGGTAGTCGGACAGACGTTCACGCATATGGTTCAGCACGTCTCTTGCAAAGCTCTGGGTTTCCGGATGTGTCAGGTCGGCACGCAGCCATTTCGCGTTCAGACCGACTTCGTTCATGCCGATCAGGCCGATCGTGGAGAAGTGATTGTTGAAGGTGCCCAGATATCTCTTGGTGTAGGGATAGAGGCCCTGCTCCAGAAG
>CACZPD010000087.1 GCA_902782955.1 uncultured Erysipelotrichaceae bacterium | reverse complement strand
GTCGGCGAGACTGTCGATACGGAAGGCAGAAGAGCATTTGTTCTGACGCTGCAGGCACGTGAACAGCATATCCGCAGGGAGAAGGCATCTTCCAATATCTGTTCCAATGAAGCATTGTGCGCAATGACCGCTGCGGTATACCTGTCTGCTATGGGACCGGAAGGCATGAAGGAAGCGGCGAAGCAGTGCTATGCCAAAGCGCATTATCTCGCGTCCGAGCTGGAGAAGGCCGGTATGAAGAGAAGATATGAAGCGGATTTCTTCAATGAATTCGTGACCGAATGCGCTGATCCGGAAGCGCTGCTGAAGAAACTGGATGAGAAAGGGATCCTCGGCGGCATGCCGGTGGAGAACGGAATTCTCTGGTGCGCAACGGAACTCAACAGCAAAGAAGAAATTGACAGTCTCGTCAGGGAGGTGTCCGCATGAAGACTTTGTTTGAAAGAAGTGTGCCGGGCAGACGCTGTTCCATCCTGCCGGCATGTGATGTTCCGGAATGCACACCGGAAAGAAAACGTGAAAAAGCACTGCATCTGCCGGAACTTTCCGAAACGGATATCAGCCGGCATTACACGGAACTGGCAAAGCAGACATTCGGTGTAAACGACGGATTCTATCCGCTCGGTTCCTGCACGATGAAATACAACCCCAAGATCAACGAGATCACGGCATCCTATCCGGGATTTGCCCAGATCCATCCGCTCCAGGAAAAGGCGCAGGGCTGTCTGAAAGTCCTGGCAGAAGCGGAAAAGTATCTCTGCGAGATTACAGGCATGAACGCGATGTCCTTCCAGCCGGCCGCCGGTGCGCATGGCGAGCTGACAGGACTGATGCTGATCAAGCGTTACCATGAACTGCACGGGAATACGGCACGGAACAAGATCATCGTTCCCGATTCTGCGCACGGAACCAATCCGGCAAGTTCGGCAATGTGCGGATTTACCGTTGTGAACATTCCTTCTTCGGAAGACGGATGTGTCGATCTGGATGCTTTAAGGGCTGCGTGCGGTGAAGACACTGCCGGACTCATGCTTACAAATCCGAACACGCTCGGTATCTTTGACAAGAATATCAAGGCTATTACCGATATCGTTCATGAAGCAGGCGGACTGTGCTACTACGACGGCGCAAACCTGAATGCTGTTATGGGAATCGCAAGACCGGGTGATATGGGCTTTGACTGCATCCACCTGAATCTGCATAAATCATTCTCCACCCCGCACGGCGGAGGCGGTCCGGGAAGCGGCCCTGTCGGCTGCAAATCCTTCCTGGCGAATTATCTGCCCGGCGACAGGATCGTATGTAAAGACGGCGTATATGCATGGGAAGACAGGGGACCGGAAAGCATCGGTTCCGTCAGAAGCTTCCACGGCAATTTCCTTGTCGTCGTCAAGGCGTTTACATATCTTCTGATGCTCGGAAAAGAAGGCGTTCCGGCTGTAGCGGAAAATGCGGTGCTGAATGCGAATTATCTGAAGCATCTGCTCGAAGGCACATATGAAGTCGCCAATAAAGGCGTCTGCATGCATGAGTTCGTCCTGACGCTGGAAAACATGAAGAAGGAGATCGGCGTCAGTGCAATGGATGTCGCGAAAGCGCTCCAGGATTATGATATGCATCCGCCGACAATGTACTTCCCGCTGATCGTACATGAAGCACTGATGGTGGAACCGACAGAAACGGAATCCAAGGAAACTCTTGACGCAGCGGCGGAAGCGTTCCTCGAGATCTACAGAAAGTCCGTTGAAGATCCGCAGTCTATGCACAGCACACCGCATCATTCACCGATCACAAGACCGGATGAAGTCAATGCGGCGAGACATCCTATCCTGCGGTACGAGTTCAATGATCAATAATCTTTCACTGGTCATTTCTGACGGGACAGACCCGCGCAGGAATCTGGCGCTGGAATCTGCCCTGATGGCATCTGTCAGGGAAAACGAGATGATCCTGTATCTCTGGCAGAATGCCGATACTGTCGTGATCGGCAGGAATCAGAATGTCCGGAAAGAATGCAATTTAACGAATATCCGAAAAGACGGCGTCACGATAGTGCGCCGTCCTTCCGGTGGAGGCGCAGTTTATCACGATCTCGGGAATCAGAATTATACTTTCCTGTGTGCTACAGAAAATTACGATGTTTCCCGGCAGACTGACGTGATCTGCAGGGCACTGGCAGAAGCAGGCATCCGGGCGAAAATATCCGGCCGGAATGACATCCTGGTGAATGGAAGGAAGATCTCGGGAAATGCCTATTATCATCACGAAGGGATCTCATACCAGCACGGAACACTGCTGGTATGCAGCGATCTTTCAAAGATGCCTGCATACCTGAACCCGGATCCCGGAAAACTGAAAGCAAAAGGCGTGGAATCCGTACGTTCCCGGGTCATGAATCTTGCGGAGATCAAACCGGATCTGACACCGGAGATGCTGCGCGGTCTGCTGGTCAGTGCCTGTGAAGCAGTATACGGTCTGCATGCGGAAGAACGTCCGCAGCCGGATCCCGAGGTATTTGCGGAATATCTGCGGATGTTCGCCTCAGATGAATGGACATACGGACATGAGCCGGGCTCCGGTTATACGGCAGAACACAGGTTTTCCTGGGGCAGCGTCCAGCTGGAACTGCAGATCCGGAAAAACATCATCCGGGAAGCGCACATCTGGTCGGATGCGATGGAACCGGATGTGATCGGGAAAATACCCGGCATGCTCAGGGGATGTGAGTTCTCCGGAGAGAAAATGGCTGAAAGACTCAGACAGGATACAGAGAATGCCATACTCTGCGATATCGCAGAATGGCTGAAGGAATGGGAGTAGACATATGCAGTATGATGTGATCATTATCGGCGGTGGTCCGGGCGGATATACCGCCGCGTTCGAAGCTGCCAAATACAAGATGAAGACATGCATCGTGGAAGAAAAGGAACTGGGCGGCACGTGTCTTAACCGCGGCTGCATCCCGACCAAGACACTGGTGCATACAGCGGATCTGATCCGTGAGATGAAGACAGTCTCTTCTTCCGGCATTCAGATTTCCGACCCGGTTCTGGACCGGGCAGCGCTGAATGTAAAAAAGGAAGCTGTTGTCGGGAATCTGCGCGATGGTCTTGCAAAACAGGTGAAAGCAGGAAAGATCGACCTGACCGAAGGAAGAGGAACTATAAAAGATTCCCATACCGTTGTCGTAAACGGTGAGGAACTGACGGCGGAGAACATCATCATCGCTTCCGGCAGTGTTCCTTCATTTCCTCCTGTGCCGGGAAAGGATCTTCCCGGTGTCATCACAAGCGATGACATCCTGAAAGATATTCCGGCATATGATGATATGATCATCATCGGCGGCGGTGTGATCGGCTGTGAGATCGCTGGGATCTATGAAGCATTCGGCACAAAGGTGACCGTGATCGAAGCACTGGATCATCTGCTTCCTTCCCTGGACAGCGAACTGGGCAGAAGCCTTGCGCTCGTCTTTAAGAAACGCGGGATCGATGTCCACTGCAAGTCCATGGTGCAGAAGATCGAAGCGGACGGTGACCGCCTTACTGTCACCTATACGGAAAAAGGCGCAGAGAAAACAGTCGGCGGAAGCTGTGTGCTGATGGCAGCCGGAAGAAAAGCATCCGTGGATCTGTTTGAAAATGAAAAACCGGAAATGAACCGGGGCAGGATCGTCATCGATGAAAACGGACAGACTTCCATCCCGCATATCTATGCGGTCGGTGACGCCGCATGGGGATATCCACAGCTGGCACATACAGCATCTGCGTTGGGTGTCAACGTCATCTCCCATCTTGCCGGTGAAAAGCCGAAGCGGGATCTCACCTGCATACCGTCCGGTGTCTACACTTCACCGGAAATCGGCGCAGCCGGCATTACCGAGAAGGAAGCTGCGGACAGGGGAATACAGGCGGTCAGCGGAAAGGCAAATACGCTAGCAAATGCCCGCAGCCTGATCAGCGGATCGGAACGCGGTTTCGTGAAGATCACGGCAGAAAAGGAAACAGGCGTACTGCTCGGTGCTTCCCTGATGTGCGAAAGGGCAACGGACCTGGTCCAGGAACTGGCGGCAGGCATTGCCATGAAGCTTACAGTCGGGGAAATGCTGAAGGTGATCCACGGTCATCCGACATATGCGGAAGTGATCGAAGCGGCGCTGGAAGCGGTGGAAAAGAAACTGTCTGCCTGAGAAGGTTATACATATTAACCGGTGTTTTGCATAATATAGCGCACCGGTTTTTTTTCGTTTTTCCTGTCATTATAATGCCCTCGAAAGTGAGGGCTCACATGAATAATCCATTGAAAAAGATCGTTGAAGCGCAGAAAAGCGGGAAGAAAACAGGGATCTGGTCCTGCTGCAGCGCCAATGCATATGTGATCAAAGCAGCTCTGTTAAGAGGATTGAAGGATCACTCCTGCGTATTGATCGAGAGTACTGCAAATCAGTGTGACCAGTATGGGGGATATACCGGGATGACGCCTGAGCAATTCCGCGCATTCGTTGAAAAAACAGCAGATGATGTCGGCTTTGACAGGAAGAGACTGTTTCTCGGCGGAGATCATCTCGGCCCGCTCACATTCGCGCACAAGCCCGAAGCAGAAGCGATGCAGGAAGCGGAGGAACTGATCCGGTGCTATGTCGCAGCCGGGTTCACGAAGATCCATCTGGATACGAGCATGCGGCTGGCAGATGACGACAGGGAAAGCAGACTTTCAGACGAAGTGATCGCGCGGCGCGGCGCACGCCTGGCCCGGGTCGCGGAGGAAACATATCAGACGATCGTGAAGAAACGGGATCCGGAGGCGCCGGAGCCAGTCTATGTCATCGGCAGTGAAGTGCCGATCCCCCATATACACCGCTGTTCCCGGTTTCCTGGACGATCGGATGATCTGATCCCGGCATATATAACTGCTCCCCATTTTAGCCGAAGACTGCACGGAATTCCGGATCTGCAGTCTTCTTTTTCTTGTATACAGGACGGTTTTTCCATACAATAAAACGAAAGGACGGTAACGTATGAAAATTGGATGTGTAAAAGAAATCAAAAACAACGAATTCCGTGTCGGACTGACACCGGACAATGTCAGGGCTTATGTGAATGCCGGTCATTCCGTATTTATGGAAAAAGGCGCGGGACTGGGCTCCGGTTTTACGGATCATGAGTATCTGGATGCCGGTGCGGAGATCCGCAATCACGCCGCAGAGATCTGGCGCGATGTGGACATGATGGTCAAAGTCAAGGAACCGCTGGAAGAAGAATATCCGCTGTTCCGTGAAGGCATGATCCTGTATACCTATCTGCACCTGGCAGCGGATAAACCGCAGCTGGATGCGCTTCTCAACGGAAAGATTTCTTCTGTCGCATATGAAACGCTGCAGGAAACAGACGGTTCTCTTCCGCTTCTGGCACCGATGTCCCAGATCGCGGGCAGACTGTCCCTGCAGGAAGGCGCAAAATATCTGGAAAAGAAATACGGCGGCGAAGGTGTTCTGCTGGCAGGCGTGCCGGGCACACCGAAGGCACATGTCGTGATCCTGGGCGGCGGAACTGTCGGGACCAATGCCTGCAAGATCGCAGTCGGCATGGGTGCGAATGTTACAGTACTCGATATCAGTCTGAAGCGTCTGGAACAGCTGGACAATATGTTCGGATCAAAGATCCAGACACTGGTTTCCAATGATACGAACGTGGAAAGAGTTGTCAGGGACGCGGACCTCGTCATCGGATGCGTGCTCGTTCCCGGCGGCAAAACACCGAAAGTATTCAAGAAGAAATACCTGAAGAACATGAAACCGGGCGCTGTATTTGTGGACGTTGCGGTAGACCAGGGCGGATGCGGCGAAAGCACGCATGTCACGAACCATGATGATCCTGTCTATGTGGAAGACGGTGTCGTGCATTACTGTGTAGGCAATATGCCGGGAGCTGTACCGCGTACATCAACGATCGCGCTGACAAACGCAACGATCCAGTATGGTCTCATCATTGCAAATAAAGGTCTTGAAGCAGCCGCAAAGGACAGTCCTGTGATTGCTTCCGGCGTCAATACATATGCCGGCAAAGTGACATGTAAGAATGTCGCGGACAGTTTTGAAGGTTACGAATATACAGATCTGCTTACATTGATCTGAAGAGGGTAAAAGTGTTTCCAGGGGAGACACTTTTTCTGTTGCAATTTGCCATGTTCGGTGTTTTGATTTAGACAAAGGAAGAAATCAGTATGGGTATTGTAGTTTTTGGTGCGGTATTCGTAGATGTAAAAGGATATCCTGAAGCGCAGTATATTCCCGGCGGGAGAAATGTCGGAAAAGTGATCCAGGTCCACGGCGGTGTAAGCCGCAATATCGTGGAGGATATTGCCAATATCGGCCTGCGTCCGACATTTGTGAGCGTTGTGGATGACAGCGGTCTCAGTATCGATGTCATCGAAAAACTGAAACGGCATCATGTAGAAACAAAATACATTACACAGTCTCCGGACGGACTTGGCACATGGCTGGCGGTTTTCGACAACAACGGGGATGTCGTGGCATCCATCTCGAAACGGCCGGATCTGAGCGGGATCAATATTACGCTGGATCTGCACGGGGATGAGATATTCAGGAAAGCGCACAGCGCTGTCGTTGAGATCGATATGGAAAAGGATTCCCTCGACAGGATCTATATGCTGGCTGAAAAGTACAGCATTCCTGTATTCGCGGCCGTATCCAACATGTCCATCGCCATGGAAAGACGTGAATATCTCAATAGGACAGCATGCATCGTATGCAATGACCAGGAAGCCGGGATGCTGTTTTCCGAAGAGTTTGAAAATGTCCCGCGAAGCACGCTTCCCGGACTGCTGCTGCGGAAGATCCGGCAGGCAGGCATTTCAAAAATGGTCGTGACACTCGGTGAAAAGGGTGCGATCTACGCTGATGCGGAAGGTGATCACGGTTATGTGCCGCCGCAGAAGGTGGACGTCATCGATACGACCGGTGCCGGGGACGCGTTCTTCTCAGGTACCGCAGTCGGCCTGACATACGGAAAAACGCTTCGTGAATCCTGTGAAATCGGCACCCGGCTTGCCTCCGCAGTCATCGCCACGAAGGACAGCTGCTGCCCGCGGTTCAAACCGGCAGAATTCGGATTATAACAAGATCGCTCCGGCGGTCTTTTTTATCGGAATCGGAAACAGGCAGGTAATGTATTATAATGATTAAAATGAATACCGATACAGATAAAAGAAGGACAGACTGGTTTGAAAAAGCCCGTTTCGGCATGTTCATTCACTGGGGCGTATATGCCTGTGCAGGACGCGGGGAATGGGTGCGCAGTATTGAGCGGATGCCGGTCAGTGATTATCAGAAATATGTGGATGCGTTTCATCCGGACCACTGCGATCCGGCAGAATGGGCAGCCCTGGCAAAGAAGGCAGGCATGCGTTATGCGGTCTTTACGGCAAAGCATCATGACGGTTTCTGCATGTTTGATTCTGCCCTGACGGATTATTCGTCTGCGCATACAGTAAACAGGGATTTCGTACGGGAATATCTGGATGCTTTCCGTAAGGAAGGTATCCGTGTAGGCCTGTATTATTCCCTGATCGACTGGCATCATCCGGATTATCCGCATTACGGGGACAGGATCCATCCCTCCCGGGATGATCCGGCTTACCGGGATATCAGCCATGATTTTCCGCGCTATCTTGATTATATGCACGGGCAGATCCGGGAACTGTGCACAAATTACGGTAAAATCGATATTCTCTGGACTGACTATTCCTATGACAATATGAAAGCAGATACCTGGAAAGGGAAAGAACTTGTTTCCATGATCCGTTCTCTCCAGCCGGATATCATCCTCAATAACAGGCTGGAAGCCAGCGGTGAGGGATTCGGTTCCCTGGTCACCGGTCATCCGGAAATCACAAGCGGTGATTTTGTGTCACCGGAACAGATCATCCCGCCGCAGGGCATTACGGACGTGAACGGCAGGCATGTCCCGTGGGAAGCCTGCGTCACCATGAACGGAAGCTGGGGATACTGCCGGGACGATCACTGGTTCAAACCGGCGGAAACGCTGATCAGGAAACTTGTGGAATGTGTATCCAAGGACGGCAATCTCCTGCTGAATGTCGGACCGGATGAAAGCGGCAGGATACCGGCGGAATCCGTCCGCATACTTGAAGAGATCGGACAATGGATGGATCACAGCGGCGAGTCCGTTACCGGCTGCGGATACAGCGGGATCGATAAGCCGGAATACGGCAGGATCACAGCGAAAGACAAAACACTTTATTATCATATCTATGAAGCGCAGATCGGCGGGGTACCGCTCACCGGTATCCGGAAAGATGATATTGAGAAGATCATATTACTGCCGGAACACAGGGAACTGCCGCTGAAGGAAGACTGGATCACCGGAAACTATCCGGATCTTGTATTTGCGGATACCGGTCCGGATCCGGTCCTGCCCGATCATACAGATACAGTTCTGAAAGTGATCCTGAAATAACAGGAACAATTATATATAATGAAGACAGAAACATTACCGGAGAAAATAATATGGATATCAGAAAGATCGTAATTACAGGCGGCCCGTGCGGAGGCAAAACCACCGCTATGAGCTGGATCATGAATCATTTTACGACGATGGGATTCAAAGTCCTGTTTGTACCGGAAACGGCTACGGAACTGATCGGCGGCGGTGTATGTCCCTGGACATGCGGCACAAATCTGGATTATCAGAAAATACAGTGCCGTCTCCAGCAGACCAAGGAACTGCTCTTTGAGCAGGCCGCACAGACGATGCCGGATGAAAAGATCCTGATCGTATGCGACCGCGGCATTCTGGACAACCGGGCATATATGAACGATGAGGAATTCAATGCGGTGCTGGAGGATCTCGGCAGCGACATCGAATCCATGTTCGATCAGTATGATGCCGTATTCCATCTGGTCACGGCGGCGAAAGGGGCGGAATCCTTCTATACGCTGGAGAACAACGCAGCCCGCTATGAAACTGCCGAACAGGCAAGGGAACTCGACGACAGACTGATCGCGGCATGGACAGGACATCCGCATTTCAAGATCATCGACAATTCCACCGGCTTTGATGAGAAGCTGAGAAAACTGATCAATGAAATGATCCTGTTCCTCGGCGAACCGAGAACGATCGGAGGAAAGAAGAGGTTCCTGATCAGGAAACCGGATATGGAATGGCTGGAAAACAAATCATTCTCCCACCGTGTCGAAATCGTTGAAACATTCATCACCGGTCCGAAAGATGAAGAGTGCATCATTCATCAGAGAGGGGACGGGGAACATTTTGTATGCTACGAAACGATCCGGAAGGCCGTGAACGGCAAACTGCTGGAACTTGAAAAGAGACTGACGGAGGACCAGTATCTGGATCTTCTGGAAGAAGCGGATCCGGATACCATGCCGATCCACAAGACCAGATATTATCTGTATTACAATCAGCAGTATTTCGAACTGGATCTGTATCCGGATATGGAAGACGAGGCACTGATCGAAACCGAAGTCAGCGATCAGGAGGATCCTGTGGAACTGCCTCCGGAACTGACGGTGATCCGGGATGTTTCAGGCACTCCGGAGTACCGCAGAAAGAATCTCGCAAAGAAAATATGAAAAAAATACTCGAAAAGAGTATTTTTCTTGTAACGAAACCGGTAATTCCGGCATTAACAGAGTGAAAGGGGGAAAGAGAATGGAGCCGATGGATGAGATATACAAACAGTACGCGTCATTTGTATATAAGTTTCTTCTGTCAAAAGTGCACGATTCCGATATCGCGGAAGAAGTGACACAGGAAACGTTCTATCAGGCGATCCGTACTGTTCATAAGTACGATGGAAGCTGTTCTGTTTCCACCTGGTTATGTTCCATTGCGAAAAACCAGCTCGCTGCTTACTGGCGCAAGCATCCGCAGACAGAAGATGTGGAAGAAACGGACCTGATTACGGGTTCTGCAGAATCGGAAGTGATGGCTTCCATAGAAAAGGTCGAGCTTTTGAAGAAACTGCACGAATGCCCCGAACCGATGCGGGAGATCCTGTATCTCCGCATATTCGGCAATCTGTCATTCAAAGAGATCGGGGAAGTATTCGGAAAAAGTGAGAACTGGGCGCGGGTAACGTTTTACCGCAGCAAGGAAAAACTGAGAAAGGAAGTGTTGGACAATGACTAAAATACCATGCTCTGTTATAAGGGATCTGTTTCCTTCCTATATTGAAGGACTTACCGGTGAAGAAACAAATACAGTAATTGAAGAACATCTGGAAGAATGTGAGGAGTGTTCCAGAATCCTGGAGGAAATGCGCGCCCCGCAGATCAAAATCCGGGAAGAAGACAAAAAAGAAGTAGATTTCCTGAAAAAGAACAGGAAGAAAAACCGCAATATCATTATCGGCAGTGTGATCGCGGCGCTTGCGCTGGCAGGCTTTGCGCTCTTCTGCAGGGTGTTCGTACTCAGCGAAAAGCTCCCGAAACAATCACTCGCCTGTGATATAACCGAGGAAAACGGGATGTTTACGGTAACCGCATATTCCATGGACAGTGCGCATATCATTACAGATATGACCTGGAAGGAAAACGGGGATGTCGCCGATATTACGATCAAAGGAGTCCTGTCTTCTCCGTTCCGCCATGGTATTACGCAGAAATCATTTAAAATGAACGATACCATCAAGCAGGTCCGGATCAACGGCAGCGTCGTATGGGATAAGGGACAGGAAATCTCCCCGGCAGCTTCCGAAGTCTATGACACAGCCCATGAATATATGGGGGATATGTCAAAGAACAGACGTACGGCTGATGTGCTGCATGTGGAATCCTGGCTTGGCCCGTTCACAAATGAACTTGAAACAGAAAAGCAGCCTTATGGATGGAGAATGATCCTGAAAGAGGATATTCCGGAAAAGAGACTTGAGGAAAAAGAAGCCAGCATGAAGAAGATCGCCTATGTAATGCTGGGAACGATCACCAATCTGGATTATGTTGAATACAGGTTTACTGCGGGGAATAAAGAAGAAACGATCCGCTTTACAGCGGAGGAAGCGACGGAATTCTTCGGCAAAGACATCAAGGTCTGCGCGGACAACGCCGCTGAGCTGAATACGCTGATGGACAAACTGAATATCCGCTATACGGAATACAACTATGATGTCGCCAGAATGAACGCATATGAGGTCGACCTCGTCAACAAGTCGGACGGACCGTATAAGGAAGCGGGAATGTTAGTTATTACCGAGAGCGGAACTTCTTCTTCCGGCGGAATGATCCACGCGGATGAATCCCTGATCGCGAAAGACGAGATCCTGAACTTCGTAATGGATATCGAACATCGGGATGAGGAAGTGCAGTATCTTTTCTCCATAACAGACGCAGAAGGAAATGTGCATGAAGTGGACCAGGCAATAACAGTCAGACAGATGAAAGGATTTGTTTACCGCGTGATCCTGACCGGCAATGCGCAGGACGGATATCACGTCGTGCTGGAATAGCTAAGGAAAAATACTTCCGGGAGTTTCGGGCCCCGGAAGTTTTTTTTGCCGTAAATCAAAAAGCGCACTGTGTATGCGGAAGAATGCGGTATAATACTTTTCATGAAAAACGTGATTCTGGCAAGCGCATCCCCGAGAAGACAGGAACTGCTGAAACTGTGCGGCATTCCTTTTTCCTGCATGCCTGCGGATATTGATGAAACGATCGATCCTTCCGGAGATCTGAAGGAAGAGATCATGCGTCTGTCCTTCCGCAAGGCGGAAAGCATTCTGCGGGAGAATCCTGATGCTGTGGTGATCGGCAGCGATACGATCGTTGTCATTGACGGTGAAATACTCGGAAAGCCTGTATCGGAAGAAGACGCGGAGAGAATGCTGGGGAAACTGAGCGGCCGGACCAACCAGGTCATTACCGGATTATGCATCCTCAGCGGTAAACGGAAATATCTGGACTGCACGGTTTCCGACGTCATGTTTGCCAAACTGAGCGATGAGGAGATCAGGACATATGTGCAGACCGGTGAGTGCATGGACAAGGCAGGAGCCTATGCCGTACAGGGACTCAGCGCACGGTTTATCACAGGGATCTGCGGTGATTATTATTCCGTTATGGGATTCCCGCTCCATCTGGCGTACGAGGAACTCAAGAATATTGATTTATATTGATTTTTTCGCTTCTCTCCGATATGATTGTAGAGCAGCCGCCGCTTTAGTATAGTGGTAATACGCAGCAATGGTAATGCTGAACGGGCAGTTCAATTCTGCCAAGCGGCACCATGAGTCAAAGAAACCGCATATAAAATGCGGTTTTTTGTTTTATTATCCTATGAGTTTCAGGAATTTCTTTTCTGACAGGATCTCGTTTGTGATATACCGTCCGTCTTTGAAGAGGGCATAATTCGTAACAGGCGTCGGTGCCTGCTGTGCACTGCGGCGGTCAGTGATATGGACAGAGCGGAAAGGAACACCGTTTTCTTCCGCCAGTTTTTCGATGACCGGAACATATTTTGCCGTAAACGGACACTGGTGTGTGTAATAGAGAACATACCCGCTTTCCTCTGTGCGTGGATGTTTCGCGCAGTCCCTGAACACCGGTTTTTCAGCACCCTGGTCAAACGGCAGATACCAGAGCTGGATGCCGTTGTCCGCCTCATCGGAAACGCTGAAACCCTTATGCTTAAGAAAAGACGGATCTGCCAGGAAACCGCGTTTTTTTGCGGACGACAGGATGCACAGACCTGCTTTTCCTTTATCTTTGCTGTCAGAGATACAGGCGTTCAGCAGGTCACTCGAATAGCCGTGTCCTTTCAAAGAACCGGATACCCATAGACAGTCGATATACATATACCCGTCTGCTTTGACGGGAACCCACGCATATTCGGCAGGTATATATTCAATAAAGCATTTTCCCCGCTGCGTGCTTTTCAGGAAAACGAGGCCTTCATCAAACCGTTCCTTCAGCCAGGCTTTTTTGGAGGATACCTGAATATCTTTATTGTTGGAGATCGCACAGCAGATATGTTCCTGTTCCAGATTCTCTTTTGTCACTCTGATATAATCCATTCGCTGTATTTCCTTTCTCTCAGTCAAATAAACCGATCTGCGCATACTGTGCCGGCATTTCACCGATATACCGGAAACAGTCTTCCGGTGTATACAGTATGTTATGGTCACGGCATGTTTTCCGGAAGATCTTCATGAGCTTTGCGGCATTGGGACTGGTCAGTATATAGGAGTTTCCGTAGTGTCTGATGTACTTTTCTTTCAGGCCCGGAAAGTATTTGTCGAGAGCCGCATAGAAGTATTCCCTGTTTCCTTCGCGGAGCGTCAGCCCCATGTCAAAACAGATGATACCCCGGACGCCTGTACGGATACAGTTGTCCAGAATTGCCGTTATGTTTTCTTCTGTATCATTGATAAAGGGCAGGATCGGTGT
>CACZPD010000086.1 GCA_902782955.1 uncultured Erysipelotrichaceae bacterium | reverse complement strand
GTCAAATCCGGCACGACGCTCGGCATACTCGGCGGCACCGGATCCGGCAAATCCACATTGATGTATCTTCTCGACCGTCTGTATGAACTGCCGGAAGAGAACGGCACGATCCGGATCGGGTCCACAGATATACGCGATGTCCCGCTGCACGAACTGCGCAGCAATATCGGCATGGTGCTGCAGGAACCGTTCCTGTTCTCCCGGTCCATTATGGAAAACATCCGCATCGCTGTCCGTTCGGCGGATCTGCAGGACGTCAGACGTGCCGCCAAGACGGCATATCTGGATACGGCAGTCGAGCATTTCAAGGAAGGATATGAGACCTATGTCGGCGAACGGGGCGTAACGCTTTCCGGCGGACAGAAACAGCGGGCAGCCATTGCCCAGACGCTGATCCGCAGGCCGCCGATCATGATCTTTGATGATTCCCTTTCCGCGGTAGACGCGGAAACGGATGCCAACATCCGCCGGGCGCTTAAAGACAATACCGGTGAAAGCACCGTTATCCTGATTGCGCACCGGATCACAACCCTGATGAACGCGGACCAGATCATCGTGATGGACAAGGGACGGATATCCCAGATGGGAACACATGATGAACTGATCGCGCAGGAGGGCATCTACCGGAAGATCTATGACCTGCAGATCAATGCCGGCATGACACCGGAAGAGGAGGTGGCGTATGAAGCGTAATGACGAAAACATAAAGCTTCCTTTCTTCGGTATCCCGAAGATCATACCGTATGCCCGTCCGTACCGGAAACGGATCTTTGTGATGATGCTGATGGGGATCACCGTCAGTATGATCGACAGCATCTATCCGCATTTCAACCGGTATGCGATCAACCATTTCATCGGAGAGGAAACGATGGATACAGCGGTTCCGTTTGCGCTCTTGTTCCTGGCGATCCTGGTGGTTCAGCTGATCCTCAACTTCACAAGCGTATACTGGTGCGGCATGACGGAAATGCAGGTCGACCACGATCTGAGAAATGCTTCGTTCAACCATCTGCAGACATTGTCATTCTCCTATTTCAGCCAGAACAATGTCGGCTATATCCATGCCAGGGTCATGTCCGATACCGGCAAGATCGGGGAACTGGTCTCATGGCGTCTGATGGATGTGGTATGGAACGGATCCTATATCCTGTTTGTGATTATAAATATGCTTCTGATCAATGTCCGGCTGGCGCTGTATGTTCTGCTTCTGCTGCCGGCCGCGGTCCTGCTGATCATCTATTTCCAGAAAAAACTGGTCGTTCTGAACCGGAAGATCCGTGAAACCAATTCCCGGATCACCTCGAATTTCAACGAAGGGATCACCGGTGCCCGCAGCATCAAGACCCTGGTGATCGAGGATACCATTCAGAAGGATTTTGAAAAGGATACTGAAGAAATGCGGCGCACTTCCGTGCGTGCCGTACGCTATTCCGCAGTCTTCTCCTCGATGGTCATGATGACCGGTTCCTTTGCCCTGGCCCTCGTGCTCTGGCAGGGAGGCATCCTGAACCAGAAGGGCGTGCTGCTGATCGGAACACTGTCCGTATTCATGAACTACGCGATGAACCTGATGGAACCGATCTCCATGATCGTGGAGACCATCAGTGCCCTGATCGCGATACGCGTCAATATCGAACGGTTTACAAAACTGATGAATACTGAATCCGATGTCGCGGATACGCCGGAAGTCATTGCCCGCTACGGCGACACGTTCCATCCGAAGAAGGAAAACTGGGAGGAACTGAAGGGGGATATCGAATTCCGCGATGTGACATTCCAGTATCCGGACGGCAATGAGATCGTACTGGATCACTTCTCGCTCAAGGTGCCGCACGGAACGAACGTGGCGATCGTCGGCGAGACCGGTGCCGGCAAATCAACGCTGGTCAACCTCGTCTGCCGGTTTTATGAGCCGACATCCGGGCAGCTGCTGATCGACGGCAGGGATGCAAGGGAGCGTTCCCAGCTCTGGCTGCATTCCAATATCGGCTATGTACTGCAGAGCCCGCACCTGTTCTCGGGAACCATCCGTGACAATCTGCGCTACGGCAACCCGGATGCGACAGATGATGAGATCATGGAAGCGCTGCGCATCGTCAGTGCTGACTATCTGATCGGGAAAATGGAGAAAGGCCTGGACAGCGATGTCGGTGAAGGCGGCGAAAACCTCTCCACCGGCGAGAAACAGCTTCTTTCCTTTGCCCGCGCGATCCTCGCTGATCCCAAGATTCTCGTTCTTGATGAAGCGACATCCTCCATCGACACGATGACGGAAAAAGCGATCCAGGATGCGATCGGCGTGGTGACGAAAGGAAGGACCAGCTTCGTCATTGCCCACAGGCTTTCAACCATTACGGACGCAGATGTTATACTGGTTGTCAAAGACGGAAAAATCATCGAAAATGGAAAACACAGGGATCTGATGCGCAGGAAGGGTTATTATTACAGCCTGTTCACCAGGCAGTTTGAGACCATGGCGGCAGACCTTGTGGCTGAATAAGAGGTACATGCATGATTTATGCGCTGAGTCTGGTCGTGGTCCTTCTGGACCAGATCACCAAAATCTGGATCGTCAATACGCCCGCCTGTCAGGACCTTGTCCTGATTCCCGGGTTCTTTCATCTGACATATCTGAAGAATACCGGGATGGCCTGGTCCCTTCTGAGCGGATATACCCAGGTGCTCAGCGTTATTTCGGCCGCGGCAGTTCTGTTCATGATCTGGATCATGGAGACAAAAAAACCGAAGCCTCTGACAAAAACAGCACTCGCTTTGATGATCGGCGGTGCTTTCGGCAATATGATCGACAGGCTGATGCTGGGATACGTGCGTGACTTTCTGGATTTCTATATCTTCGGATATAACTTCCCGGTGTTCAACGTAGCCGATATGGCGCTGTGCATCGGCGTCGGTCTGCTGATCCTGGCAAGCTTTCTGGAAGACGAGGAAAAACATGGAAAAAATGAACTGGACATATGAGGATGACAATCCCGTACGCATCGACAAATACCTGACGGAGGTCAGCGGTCTTTCGCGTACCCGCGTACAGCAGCTGACAGATGAAAAGCGGATCACGGTCAACGGAAAGCCGGTCCGCAATTCCTATAAGCTCATGCCGGGCGATGTGATCGAAGCTGAGATCCCGGAACCGGAACCGATCGATGTCCTGCCGGAAGATATCCCGCTGGATATCCTGTATGAGGATTCCGACCTGATCGTCATAAACAAGCCGAAGGGGATGATCGTGCACCCGGCGCCGGGCGTATACAGCGGCACGCTGGTCAACGCGCTGCTGTATCACTGCAAGGATCTTTCCGGCATCAACGGGGCGATCCGGCCGGGCATCGTGCACCGGATCGACAAGGATACGACCGGATGCCTCATTGCCTGCAAAAATGATTTTGCCCATGAAGCGATTTCCCGGCAGCTGGAAACCAAGACATGCCGGAGAGAATATAAAGCGGTCGTCACAGGCGTCATTCCGCATAAGGACGGAACGATTGACGCGCCGATCGGCCGGGACAAACGCGACCGTCAGCGCATGGCGGTAACGGAAGACGGCAGTAAAAACGCCGTCACGCATTTCCGCGTGCTGGAGCGTTTCGCGAATGCGACATATGTTGAGTGTTCGCTGGAAACCGGACGCACACACCAGATCCGCGTACATATGAAATATATCGGACATCCGGTCATGGGTGATGATAAATACGGAAAAAAGTGCCCGTATATGGAAACGGAAGGGCAGGTCCTGCATGCTTTCAGGATCACGTTCGTCCATCCGCGCACGGAAGAGACCATGACATTTGAAGCACCGCTGCCGGCATATTTTGAGGAACTGCTGGAAATTCTCAGAAAGGAAGGGGCGGAATGAAGAAAGCACCGAAGCCTGTTCTGAGTTATATCATCATCGGACTGTGTGTCCTGCTGTATGCCGCAGTGTACTTTACGCCCGGGCTGAATTCCCTGGAAGCAGCGATCCTGTTCGGGGCGTTTTACAAACCGATGATCCTCTGCGGGGAATACTGGCGTGTGCTGACCGTAGGCCTGACACACGGCAGTCTGATCCATCTGTTCATGAACTGCTACTCCCTGCTTGTGCTGGGAAGGTTCCTGGAGTTCCGTGCAGGGAAGCTGAAATATGCATTTATCCTGATGATCTCTGTGATCGGCGGGAGCCTGTTCCAGCTGGTAGGCAAGGACAATACGGTCTGCGTCGGTTTGTCCGGCGGACTGTACGGGCTGATGGCAGCCATGATCTATGTGCTCTGGAAAGACGGCGCGATGAAAAGCCCGACGATGCAGATGTATATACGACGTGTCCTGATCACCAACCTGTTTATCAATTTTCTGCCGAATGTAGCGTGGAAGGCCCATCTCGGCGGATTCATTGCCGGTCTTGCGGTATCGGTTCTCCTGCTGTCCGGTGAAAAGGAAAAGGCACTGAAGCGGCATACGCTTATTGCCTCAGCACTGCTGGCCGGTGCACTGATATTCTTCATACCAAAAAACGCGGAGATCCGTGAGAGCGAAACCTATTTCCTGAGCGACGCGCATGTACTCATGATCGAAAAGGAGATCGGCCTCGGTGCCCATGCGGACAGCGTGGCAAAGAAGCTGGATGCTCTGTATAATGTGGATGTCAGCGTATATGATATGATCAACGGAGGTTAACAATGGAAAAACGTGAAAATGTACTGAGCTGGGATGAATATTTCATGGGCCTTGCCCATCTTTCCGCACTGCGTTCCAAAGACCCGAATACACAGGTCGGCGCAGCGATCGTGGATGAAAACCACCGGGTCGTGTCTGTCGGATACAACGGTTTCCCGAAAGGATGTTCCGATGATGAATTCCCGTGGGGCAGGGATGGTTCCGTGCTCGATACGAAATACGCTTTCGTTGTGCATGCGGAGCTGAACGCCATCCTCAATTCCAAGTGGCCTGTTTCCGGCTGTACACTGTATGTTTCACTGTTTCCATGCAACGAATGCGCCAAGGCGATCATCCAGTCCGGCATCCGCCGTGTCGTCTATGAATCCGACAAATATAACGGCGTCGATACCAATATTGCCAGCAAGCGCATGTTAAAAGCAGCCGGTGTTGAACTCAGCCGGCTGAAGAATACGATCTCGCTTAAGATAGAAAAAACGATCAATCCTGAGATCTGATCGCTTCTGTATTCCTGAAATGCACTTTTGCCGTACGGTACAGTTCTTCTGTGCCGTACCGCTTTACGAATTCACGGGCAGACGCATCCGCGGCGCTTCCCGCACCGAGTGAAAAATGCATGCCGTATTTCTCGTCCATCCTGCGCATGCACTGCAGGAATGTATATCGGGCGATGACCGATGCGGCGCCGACGGCGGGATATTTGTTTTCCGCTTTCGTTTCGAAATGCATCTGGCCGATCACTTCCGGCTCATTCCGCAAGGCGCGGTAATACGCGGCTTCCGGCATGAACTGGTCGATCACACGGAAAGAAGGCAGAACGCCTTTTTTTGATAGATTGATATAGGCCTGGTTATGAAGCAGTGCCTTGATCTCGTTCATGTTGTATTTTTCATGGATCCGGTTGTATTTCTCATTGTCCACGATCAGCCTGGTATGAACCAGCTTTTCCATCAGGACAGGGGCCGCCTCCAGGATCTTCTGATCACTCAGGGCTTTGGAGTCGCGGATGCCGAGATCTTTGATCAGAGGAAGATCTTCTTCCCTTACGATGCACGCGCTGACAACGACCGGTCCGAAATAATCACCGGTGCCGACTTCATCGCTTCCCGCCTGCGGAAGACGGTCCTCTGTTTCCGTGAGGAAAGGGGAGGCATAAACAAAAGCATCTTTTCCCTGAAATACCACTTTCCCGCTTTCGTAGCAGGTGATCACGCAGTTTTCCGGACGGAGCTGCCATCTGGCGTATGCCGGTGCTTTCTCAGTCCTGTATTCCTTCCATGCGGCAAACAGTTTGTCCGCGTCGGATTCGTTCATTTTTAAAGTATAAATATTCTGTGCCATGGGTGTATTGTATCATATTGTCATGGAAAACAGATTTGATTACAATATTTGAAGGTGATTGATTATGATAGATTTAACTTCCGAATATCTGATGCCGTTTAACATCGCTGTGGCTGTGATCCTGCTGATCGGTGTCTGGAGAGGCGTGACAAAAGGCTTCTTCCGTGAACTGGTCGAACTGGCAGGCGGCGTTGTCAGCTTCTATGTATCATGGCGTTTTAGTATCGTACTGGCACGTCATATCAGTGTTTTTTCTTCTATCCGCACAGGATACGAACTGGCTGACAATCTGGCCCAGGCATATAAGCATTACATCAACCAGATCTGCTGGTTCATCATCCTGTTTATCGTCCTGCAGATCGGTTTCGCGCTGATCATCCATATGCTTGAAGGCACGGAGAAATTACCGGTCATCAAACAGGCGAGCAAGATCTGCGGCGCTGTGCTGGGAATGCTGGAATCAGCGGTATGGATCTTCGTGATCTGTGTCCTGCTCAACACGCCTGTCTTTAAGAACGGCAGCGCTTTTGTGCGTGATTCATGGGTCGGTATGGCAATGGATCTGCCGGTCGTGCAGGATACGGTCAAACCGATGCTCAACAGCGAGACATTCCTTACAATGGCGGAAAATGTGGATGAACTGACTAAAAAGGAAGAGGATAACCTGGATAAATGGCTGAAGGAAAACGGCTATGACGGCATCAGCCTTTACAAATAGTTATGAATATACAGAAATGTCTTGAATTTGATGTGATCTTGAACGAGGTGCAGGAATACTGCGCCTTTTCGCTCAGCAAATCCCTCCTGAGGGAAACGGAGATCTCCTATGATCCCCTGATCATTGAACTGAACTGCAGGCGTGCCGGGGAAGCCCTCGCGTTATGCGTACATGAAGGATCCGTCCCGATGTACGGCATGAAGGACCTTACCGAAGCTTTGCAGGCAAGTGAAAAGGGGAGTCTTTTAAGCGCGGCTGATATGGTGGATATCATCCGTTTTCTGCAGGGATGCCACGCGGTGATATCGTATGGAAAATCGCATGAGGAGATCCCGCATCCTGCCCTGGATGAACTGTTCCGTTCCATGACGGACGAACATCCGCTTTTAAACCAGCTATGCCGGTGCATCGATGATTACGGCGAGGTGCTGGACAGCGCCAGTCCGCTGCTCAGAAGCATCCGCGCTGATCTTCTCAAAGTGGAAAGGGAGATCACTTCTGCGGCCGGCCGTTTTATGGCTGCGCATTCCGATTCCGTGGTCGACTCCATCGTTTCGACACGCGGCATGCGTACGGTCATCCTGGTCAAGGCGGCTGACAAGAATATCTACGGCGGGATGGTGCACGGTGAAAGCGCGAGCGGACAGGCATCCTATATCGAACCGGGTGTGCTCGTGCCGCTGAATAACCGCAAGGAAGAACTGCAGAGCCAGGAACGGGAGGAAGTTGCCCGGATCCTGCGTGAACTCAGCGGGGAAATATCAAAACGGGCGGTATACCTGCTCGCGAATCTCGAGACCTGCGCGATCCTGGATACGGTATTTGCCAAGGCATCCTGGGGGAAGGACCGTGACGGATGCACGCCGGAACTGACGGAAGACAGACGTCTTTCCATCGTGAAGGCGCGTCATCCCCTGATCGATCCGTCGAAGGTCGTCGTCAATACATATCATCTGGAAGCGCCGCGCACGACGCTCCTGATCACCGGTCCGAATACCGGCGGAAAGACGGTTTCGATGAAGATCATCGGTCTTTTCACATTATTGTCATATGCCGGGATACCGATCCCGTGCGAAAGCGCGGTCATCCCGTATTTCGACCGGGTATTCGCCGATATCGGCGACAACCAGAGTGTCAGCGAGTCGCTGTCCAGTTTCAGCGCTCATATCCAGGCTCAGGCAGAGATCTGCCGCGAAGCCACACCGAAGTCGCTCGTGCTTGCGGATGAGATCGGCAGCGGTACCGACCCGATCGAGGGGGAATCCCTGGCGATCGCGATCCTGAATGAACTGCGGGCAAGAAAATGCATGACCGTGGCGACGACGCACTACAGCCGTCTGAAAGCATATGGAAAGCGGCATGAGGATATCGCGCTCGCGACCGTACAGTTTGATATGAAGACGCTCATGCCGACATACCATTACATGGAAGGCCTCACCGGCCAGTCCAACGCGCTGGAAGTGGCTTCCCGCTACGGACTGCCGGACAAGATCGTCAATTATGCCCGGGTGCTGAAAAAACAGGCGAGGTCCGAAGCCGATGAACTGATCGACCGGCTGGAGATACAGATGAACGAAAACGCGGCCAGACAGGAACAGCTTGACAGGGCGCTGCGTGAAAATGAAGAAATCGAAAAGCAGCTGACAAGGGAGCGGACCAGGCTGGAGGCGGAGAAAGACCGCTGGCTGGCAAAACGGGATCAGGAAGCTTCCGCATATCTCGAAGGGATCCGCCGGGAAGCGGATGAACTGATGAAGGAACTGCGGGAAGAAAAAGAAAACATCCGGTATCACGAAGCGATCGAGAAGAGAAGACAGCTCAACCGCATCCTGCAGACCGACGAACCGGCAGAGATCCCGGCAGATAAGGATCACCGGTACCAGGCCGGGGATATCGTGGAACTGCGGGCGAATGATGCCGTATGCCGCATTATACGGATGGAAAGAAAAGATATCGTGGTGGAGCTGAACGGCAGGGAAATGCATGTCAAACCGTCACAGATCCGGCCCAGCCTGAAGACACTGCCGAAAAAAAAGGAAGAAAGCAGGAAGACATTCCACGGCGTCGATCTTTCCGCATCCATCAGCGGCGAATGCAACCTGATCGGCAAACGCGTGGAAGAAGCCATGGAGATCCTGGATGCGTATCTGGACCAGGCGCGTCTGCACCGCCTGCCTTCCGTCCGCATCATTCACGGCGACGGGACAGGTGCGCTCCGCAAAGCCGTGCACAGCCGCCTGGAGAAAGACAAAACGGTCAAGGAATACAGACTGGGCATGCCGCAGGAAGGGGGCACCGGCGCGACGGTCGTCGTGTTCCGCTGAGCATATATGGACAGAGAATACCTGAAAGCGAAACTGGCCAATCTCCCGCACGCACCCGGCAGCTACCAGATGAAGGACGCCTCCGGCGAGATCATCTATGTGGGAAAAGCCAAAGATCTGCACAGCCGTGTGAACCAGTATTTTGTCGGCGCACACGATTTCAAGACGACCAAAATGGTATCGAATATCGAGGATTTTGATTTCATCGTGACAGCGAGTGAAAAGGAATCGCTGATCCTCGAGATCAACCTGATCAAGAAATACCGTCCTAAATACAACATCATGTTCATCGATGATACGAGTTACCCGTATCTGAAACTGACCCGGGAAACCTATCCCCGGCTCACGGTGGCGAGGGATATCCGCAAGGACAGACGGGCAAGATATTTCGGACCGTTTCCGGATGCCGCGGCAGCCCATCAGACGCGGAAACTGCTGCAGTCGATCTATCCGTTCCGCCGCTGCAACACCATGCCGGCCAAAGTTTGTCTTTATTACCATATGGGGCAGTGCGCGGGACCGTGCGAATATGAAGTGGATCCGGCTGTATATGAACAGTATGCGGCAGGTGTCGCGTCATTCCTCAACGGGAATACCGCCAAAGTGGAAAAACAGCTGAAGGAAGAGATGCTGAAGGCAAGCGCCGCGCTGGAATTTGAAAAGGCCAATGAATACAAGCAGATGATCGAATCGATCCACCAGGTTGTTGACAAGCAGATGATCCAGGTCGAAAACAAGGGATCGAAGGATGTATTTGCCTGGTATGCCGACCGGGGATATCTGGCGATCCAGGGCTTCCTGGTCCGTCAGGGAACGGTGCTCAACAAGGAGTTCCGCCTGAAGCCGCTGTACGGCAGCGCGGAAGACGCGTTTACATCGTTCCTTCTGCAGTATTATGAGGATCATCCCAAAGCGGCAGAGCTGGTCCTGCCGCAGTCATTTGACGCGGAGGGACTTGCGGAAGTTCTGGAAATGAGGATCTTCCAGCCGGAAAAAGGCTACCGGAAAAAACTGATCGGCATGTGTGTCGACAACGCGAAAAAACAGCTGGATCTGAAATTCGAGATCGTTGAAAGGGAAGAAGAAAAAACCGCTGAAGCGGTGAATGATCTTTCTGAAAAGGCAGGAAGGCCGATGAACCGGGTCGAGCTGTTCGATAACTCGCATATCAGCGGGGCATTTACGGTCGCGGCGTGTGTTGTATACGAAAACGGGTATCCCGACAGGAAGAACTACCGTCTTTACAAACTGCATACGGGGAACAGCGATATCGACTCGATGAAGGAAGTCCTGTACCGCCGGTATTTCCGTCTTCTGAAAGAAGGCAGGCAGATGCCGGACGGCATCCTGGTGGACGGCGGCCGGACACAGATCGATGCGGCCAAAGAGATCATCGGTGCCCTGGACCTGGATATATGCATTATGGGTCTTGTCAAGGACAATCATCATAATACGGACAGCCTGATGGATGAAAACGGCGAAGTCATCCCTGTACCGAAGGATTCCGCATTATTCTTCCTGCTGACAAGGATGCAGGATGAAGTGCACAGAAGGGCGGTCTCCTATCACCGGCAGCTGCGTGCAAAGGCACAGACCCGTTCCATCCTGGATGAAGTGGAAGGCGTTGGCCCGAAACGTAAAAAAACGCTGCTGAAAGCGTTCGGCAATTTCACGAATCTGAAAAACGCATCTCTGGAGGAGATCGCGGCAGTCATACCGCAGAAAGCCGCGGAGAATGTCTATGCGGCCCTCCATACGGAAGAAAACAAATGACCGGAGTCAATGGCTCCGGTCTTACATATGCATGGCTTTTTCAACTTCCTTGGCAATCGTCTCATTGGCGATCTTGGTGCTGTAGTAGGAACTTGCGGCTTTCCTGTATCCTTTGAATCCGTGTTCTCCGCTGGCATCATAGATCTTCTTGATTGCCAGGAGCACCGGCAGGGAAATGATGATCGGCGTGATAACTCTTTTGACACCGTCGATCCTTTTTTTGACGATCTTGACTTTCTTGTTCATGGTATCGGTGCTGGCCTTGACTACATCGATACCGTTTTCAAGCTCTTTTACTGCTTTCAGCGCCTTCAGTGCATGGGAAATGGCAATCCCGATGAAAATGATCAGAAGGGCGATGGAAGCGTAGAGGATATACATATTGTAAGGATACAGATTAACCATAGTTCTCTCCTGTAATCAGTTTACTACACAAACCGCAGTGTTTACAAGATGATCAGCTTTCACCGGACGCGAATGTCCTGATGGTTTCATCCTGCATCAGGTCAGCCAGTTCATCCAGTATGTCTTTGGCCAGGTCATAGCCTTCCTCTTCTTCGTAGCTGAGCGG
>CACZPD010000085.1 GCA_902782955.1 uncultured Erysipelotrichaceae bacterium | reverse complement strand
GTATTTCAAAGACATGGATCACAGGAAACAGATTGAGGATGTTCTGGAAGGCATCTGCCTGCTGAACCCGCACGGACCGCATCCGACTGCGGATATGACCGTGATCGGCGTGGATAAGGGAGATGCCCTGAAACATGTGGCTTCTGCTTTGGATACACCGATCGGAAACACCTATGCATTCGGGGACGGGATCAACGACCTGTGCATGCTGAAGGCAGCCGGACACGGTGTCGCCATGGCAAACGGCCGCGATGAAGTCAAGGCGGCTGCGGAATTTGTCACAACAGCCGTAACGGAAGACGGCGTATACAACGGATTGAAACATTACGGACTGATCGAAGGATAAGCCTATGAAAGTGACATTCTACTACGTAAGACACGGAGAAACGCTGTTCAATGTCATCCGCAGGATGCAGGGCTTTTGTGACAGCCCACTGACGGAAACCGGTGTGGAACAGGCACGGAACACGGCTTCCGTCCTGCGGGATGTTCCTTTTAACGCAGCTTTTTCCTCTTCCAGCGAGCGGGCAGTCGATACCGCAGAAATGATCTGCGGATACCATGAAGGACTTCAGCCGGTGCTTTTGAAAGGGCTGAAGGAATATGATTTCGGAACGCTGGACGGCGACCTGATCGATAAGAACCAGGACCTGATCCGTGAACGCCAGGCAAATTACGACTGGAGCGACATCGGCGGTGAGAACAAGGAACGCTTTGAAAAGCGTCTGTTTTCCGTGATGGAAAAGATGCTGGAAGGCAGGAAGGACGGGGATACAGTCCTGATGGTCAGCCACGGCACATTCTTCTCCCGCATGCTGGAACCGCTGTTCCGCATCGACCGCGGCGAATACCAGATAAAAAGAAGAAAACAGGATAAACCGATGATCGAAAACTGCGGCATTGCCGTATTTAAATACGAAGACGGAAAATACACTCTGGTACAGGAACCGGTATCCGCGGATGAATACCGGAAGAACATGCAGAAGAGACTGCGTTTCCTGCTGGTGCGCCATGGGGAAACGGTCTTCAATATCAACATGCGTCTGCAGGGCATCAGCGATTCCCCGCTGACGGAAAAGGGGATACGGCAGGCACAGACGGCGCAGGCCGCGCTGAAGGATATACCGATCACGAAAGCATTCTGTTCCACAGCGGAACGGACACGCGATACGGCTGCCATCATCCTGGAACCGCATGGGCTCAGGGCAATGCCTAGGAAGGCCCTGCGGGAAGTGGATTTCGGTTCCCTGGAGGGAAGCGAGTTCTCGTTCGAAGATCCGGAAATGCAGGTCCGCCACCATGAGGAAAGATGGAATGACCTGGGCGGTGAGACAAAGGAAATGGTGCGCCGGAGGATACACCGGGCATTCAATACGATCATTGACAGCTGTGAGGACGGGGATACCGTACTGGTCGTAACGCACGGCAAATACTATATCAATGTCCTGGAAGTCCTGTTCGGTCTTGAGAGGGAGGAACATATCGCTGCGTGCCGAGCGGCAGGCAGGGATGTTTGCCCGAATGCCGGCATCTTTGCGTTTACCTGGAACGGCGCGTTTCACCGGCTGAACTTCATGACGGAACCGGGTTCCTTCGTGAATCCGTTCAGTAAAAAGATCCTGTTCTTTGATATCGACGGGACACTGGTGGACAGCGGTGCCGGGGAAGTACATCCGCCGGAAAGCACGATGCTGGCATTGAAAAAAGCACGGGAAGCGGGGCATATCTGCATGATCTGTTCAGGACGGAATGACTATGGCCTGTATCCGTATATGGATCTCGGCATGGACGGATATGTCTGTTCGGATGGCGCGCATATCGTCATTGACGGCCGTGAGGAGTTCGTCTGCCCGATTCCGGAGGATCTGCTGAGCGGATTGTTTGATCTTGTGCGTCATTACCGGGGAAATATGATGGCTGCGTCAAAAGAACGCTATTACGCGGATGAAAAGAATTATCCGTTCTTCCAGCGATATCTGGCTGAGGAAGAAACGGAAGAAGGGAAAGGTCTCAGGCACCTGGAGGAATATGATCACACGGATCCTGTTTATGAAGTGGATGTGGACTTTCCGGATATTGAACTCGAGCGCGCGTTTGAAAAAGAACTGGACCCCGGTCTGGAATATATCTCCACAAGCGCCTCTTACGGCAGGGACGGCGGTACTTCCGGCGAAGTGACCGTAAAGGGCATCAATAAGGGAACCGGTATCCTGCGCACGGTGGAAATACTGGGTGCGGATATTGCGAATACATATGGATTCGGTGATTCCATGAATGATTACAGTATGTTGAAGACCGTCAATACCGGTGTGGCGATGGGAAACAGCGCGGAAGAACTGTTCCTGCACGCGGATCATATCGCCGGTCATATTCAGGAAGACGGTCTGTATCAGGCAATGAAAGATCTGGGGCTGATCGGATGAAACTGTTCTTTTTTGACATAGACGGCACTCTGGTCAACCGTCTCAATATCATGCCGGAAAGCGCATGGTCCGCCATTGAATCCCTGCGGGAAGCCGGACATAAGTGTTTTATCTGTTCCGGCAGGAACCTGCCGTCCGTATTCAGTTTCAAAGGACCTGAATTTGACGGGGTGATCTATAACAGCGGCGGCGGTGCGCGGATCGGGGATGAGGATATCATTTCCCACGCCATACCGGAAAAAGCGCTGGAAAAAACAATGCGTATACTGGATGCGCAGAAAGCTTCCTACGGTCTGTCAACAAGGGACAGGTTATACACCAATGACAGGATGCTTGACGCATTTAACCAATGGGGAAATGAGCTTGGCCTGTCACAGGAAGAGATCTTTGCCTTTTATGCCGTCTACCCCCTGAAGGACTGGGAAGGGGAACCGGTGCAGAAGATCGACGTGATGTTCCCGGATATCGTCACAAGGGAAAAAGCAGCCGCGTGCCTGGACCCGCAGGTCATGTGGTCGGGCGGTACAGGGGACCATACCGGTCTGTTCGGGGAGATCAACGTCAGCGGCATTTCCAAGGGATTTGCGGCACTGGAAGTCTGTGCGTATTATCAGTGTTCCAAAGATGACATGTACGGATTCGGCGACGGCATGAATGATCTGTCGCTGATGATGGCATGCAAGCACGGCGTAGCGATGGGTGAAAGCGAAAGCATCATCCGGGAAGCAGCTGAATATATCACGGATACCGTAGACAATGACGGCATAGAAAAAGCACTCCGGCATTACGGCGTGCTCTAGAAGTCAGATTCATCGGGAAACAGGGAGCGAAACGATTCCATGACGGAATGCAGGATCTGCTCTTTTTTATCCGGGTAAGCATCCAGGAAACCTGCGAAGCAGTCATACAGGTCACGGCAGTGGAAGGAGAAAGGTTTGATATTGGCTTCCCCGGTCACGGAACGGTATTTCTGCAGTTGTACCGGATCATAGGACTGCGTCCAGTGAAAGATGCATTTCTCATCCCCGAGGCCGATCGCGGAAGGGACCGCAAGAGAGAATCCGCCCTGATAGCCCGCGCAGATCCCCTGATCGATATACCGGCAGTAATAACAGCCGTAACGGGTCAGGTCATGTTTCTTCCAGGCGTCGTACCATGCGCATTTTGTGACATGGGATTCCGTTGCCTCTGCCATCTGCTGTAAAGAAGACAGGTTTTCTCCGGGTCTGCCTTTCCATTCCCCGTACAGGAAGAAGCTGTTCATGTTCAGGGGATATCCGTTGGAAAGGGTGACTTTCCGCATACGTTCACCGCGGTTGTATCCGTAGCGGAACGTTGCTTTTTCGATCAGGTCTTCCGCTTCCTTCGCCGGCAGATACTTTATGATTTCTTTTGCAAACAGCGCATAGAGCACTGCGTGATGTTCGATTCCGATCATAAGAAGATTATAGAATATGACAGGTCAAAAAGGAAACGGATACCGGTCAGGCAAAAAAGTAAATAATAATTGTTGACAGAAGGAAACAGTATCTGTATTATATGAGTTAGAAAGGACTAACTCTTTGAAGCAGGTGTCTTATCCGGGTCATAACATCAATGGCATAGTGATCCGAAAATGCTGTTCTGTGTCCTCCTCTATAATAACCGGACAGCAGAGGAACCTTTAAAGAATGACGGAAACCGGGCAGAATGCGTCATTCTTTTTCCTTTTTTCCGGAAGTAAGTATGGGAAATTATGTGATACATTTTTTTTGCACGAAAACGCTTACATGCTATAATGAAACCAGCAAAGGAGATACGATAATGTTAGTAAATATCAGTTCACCGATGAAGCGCGATGAGATCAAGGCTCTTCTGGAAGCTAGCGAAAATCCGAAATTCAAATTTGTCAAAATGAAGACACCTATGGAAATGCAGTTTGAAGTCGAATACGCAGAAGGCACATCCGGAGATCCGACATCTTATGCAAAGAAGATCATCAAGTCCCAGCCATGGGGCGCTGTACTGATGGTCCGTGCACTGATCGAAGGTCAGGCATTCACAGGCGGTAAGGTATAAGCCTAAACAAGACATCCTTTCGGATGTCTTTTTTATCGGAAAAAACAGAAAAGGAGAGAAAAGATGGGATTTAAAAAAGGTTTTCTCTGGGGCGGAGCGACTGCTGCGAACCAGTTCGAAGGTGGCTGGAATGAAGGCGGAAAAGGACCGGGTGTCCCGGATCATATCAGGGGCGGTACGGTAGATACACCGAGGCTCTGGGATAAGGAAATCGACCCGGATGTTTATTATCCTTCGCATCAGGCAGTAGATTTTTATCATTTCTATAAAGAAGACATTGCTTTGTACGGCGAGATGGGCTTCAAGTGCTTCCGTCTTTCCGTCAACTGGTCAAGGATCTATCCGAACGGGGATGAACTTGAGCCGAACAAGGAAGGTCTGGAATTCTACCACAAGGTATTTGCGGAATGCAAAAAGTATAATATTGAACCGCTCGTAACCATTTCCCATTATGAACTGCCGTGGGGTCTGAGTGAGAAGTACAACGGATGGACCGGCAGGGAAGTCATTGACTGCTTTGTCCGCTACGCGACAACACTGTTCACAGAGTACAAGGATGAAGTCAGATACTGGCTGACATTCAACGAGATCAATATCGGCGTACAGTCCTTCGGACGCATCATGTCCCTGGGCATGCTGGGTGAAGACCACAAGCCGATGTTCAAGATGGAAGAAACACGCGAAGAAGCTTCCGACCGCTTCACAGCCCTGCACAACCAGTTCGTGGCCAGCGCAAAGGCTGTCGTGATCGGCCATGAGATCAATCCGGAAAACCAGATCGGTCTGATGATCGCGGGTTCCATGAACTATCCGTATACCTGCAACCCGAACGACGTCAAGGAAGCACAGAACAAGATGCAGATGAGCAACTGGTTCTGCGGCGACGTACAGGTCAGAGGCCACTATCCATACTACGCGAAGAGATACTTCAGGGACAACAATATCGAAGTACGCATGGAACCGGGTGATGAAGAGATCCTGGCAAAGGGAACGGTTGACTTCTACAGCTTCTCCTACTACATGAGCAGCTGCGCGTCCGTAGATCCGGAAGCCCTGAAGGCAGCCGGCAACATGTTCACAGGCATCAAGAACCCGTATCTGAAAGCTTCCGACTGGGGCTGGCAGATCGATCCGGAAGGCCTGCGGATCTACCTGAACGAAGTATACGGCAGATATGAGATCCCG
>CACZPD010000084.1 GCA_902782955.1 uncultured Erysipelotrichaceae bacterium | reverse complement strand
GGTCGTCGCTTCGACCTATGATATGTGTGCCCGGGCTTTCGAGGAAGGATGGGCAGGCGTCGCCTTTAAAACGATCTGTCTGATGGATATCGTTGAAGCATCCCCGCGTTTTTCGGCTGTCCGGGGAGACAGCCACAGGATCATCGGTTTCAAGAATATCGAACAGCTTTCCGATCATGAACTGCAGGAGAACCTTGAAACCTTCCGAAGACTGAAGAAAGACTATCCGGACAAGCTTCTGATGGTTTCGATCATGGGACGCAATGAAGAAGAGTGGGCCTATCTGACAGACGTCATGAACGATGCCGGCGTGGATGCGCTCGAGCTCAATTTCTCCTGTCCGAATATGGCGGAAGGAAACACCGGAAGCGATGTCGGACAGATCCCGGAACTGGTTGAAAAATACACTCGTGTCGTGAAGGAACACGCAAAGATTCCTTTCATCGCCAAGCTGACGCCGAATGTCACGCATATCGAAGAGAGCGCTGATGCGGCGATCCGTGGAGGGGCAGATGGTGTTGCGGCGATCAATACGATCAAGAGCCTGATCGAAGTCGAACTCGATCCTGCGGACACCACTTTCCATGCGGCGATCGGCGGTTATTCCGGAAAAGCCGTCAAACCGATCGCCTTGCGTTTCATCGCCGAACTAGGCAAAGACAAGAATCTTGAAGGCCGTCATATCTCGGCGATGGGCGGGATCGAGACATGGAAAGACGCAATGGAATTCATCGCCCTGGGAGCCGGAACGGTGCAGGTCACGACCGCCGTCATGCAGTTTGGCTATCAGCTGATCAACGAACTGAAAGACGGAACCGTTCTGTACATGATGAAAAACAACATCGAATCGATCAACGACATGCGTTCGACGGCACTCGACAATGTCGTGCAGACGGAAGAACTGGACCGCTCCTTTATCATTTATCCGAAGTTCCTTCGGGAGAAATGCGTCGGATGCGAGCGCTGTTATGTTTCCTGCATGGACGGCGGCCACCAGGCGATCACCATTCAGGACGGGTATCCAAGACTCGATGCGAAGAAGTGCGTAGGCTGTCATCTGTGCGTCCTTGTCTGTCCGCGGGAAGCGATCGTCTCTTCCGAGATCCGCGTTCCGAAGAAAAAGAATGAAACAGCTTAGCCGTTTGCGATATCAGTATTTCTGAAAAGTACATAAGAGGTTTAGCAATGGATTTTAAATATCTGAGGATCCAGGGACAGGAATATGCGGAAAACACCATGTGGCAGAAGGGTGTGTTTTCCATGTGCATGAAGATGCTGGAAGATGAGGTGATGGAACAGGAAGATGCAGAACTGTTCCTTGAACTGAATGACTGGTTTGCCCACGAACTTCCCTGGCCTGAACCCTGCAAAAGACAGGAAAAGGTCATCTGCTGGTTCAAGATCGAGAATTCCGACATCATGATGAAGATGATGAAGCCGGTCATGTGGCTTCTCGACCGTTATCATCATCCGTATTATCTCGTCTATACCAACTATCCCGGAGAGATCGTCTATGAAGACAAATATCAGGTCTGCTGCAGGGTTCCCGGAGAGATCCGTATCGAACCGATGCAGAAATCATGGTCTCCGGATGATGAATGAATGACTCTGCGAACCGGCACAGCTTTCATAAGAATACTTTAAAGGATCGCAGAAGGATTAGGAAAGGATCTGGTCATTCAGTTAAAGGAAAGAACTCGATAAATCGGGATTTGTGGAGGTGTTGCAGATGGGCTTTACTGGATGGCTGGCATTACTGTATTGTCTTTTGATCTCGATCACTTTCCTTGCATTTATAAATAAAGCAAAAACCATCGGTATTATTACAATAATAATAATGGCGATGGGTATGGCTGTATTGGGATATTTGTGGTTCACATCTTCCATGTGACAAATTCCATTTTATAGAACACAGTATTTCAAATGCAGTTCTAAGAAGGGATCTACAGAGTTCAAGGAGGAGACAAGAACTGTGTGTACTGAAAAGCATCAGACGCAGAAGGCTCTGACAGAAGGCAGATTGTTGTAAAACTACAAAAGGGATCATATTCTGCGGATGATGTTGACAGTACGCTTAGATCCTGGTGATATCGCAGAATCCGTGTCGAAAAACAAAGTAAAGTTAAAAGGGGGGTTATATGAAAAAGATTATTATACTGAGCCTGGCTATTTGCTTTCTGATAACAGGATGTTCAAGACCTCTGGCAAATCTCACGGAAGAAGCAATTGAGATCGACATGACCAGACAGTTTGAACCTTCAAGTGTCCTTTCAGACATAAAGGAAGGCACAAAGATCGACTATCAGCTGGATGAAGAAAACAGCAGGCTGCTCATTACATTGAAGAATAAGGATCAGACCGAAACGATCGAAACTGATGTTACGCTTCTCTACCCTGAATACACCCTGCAGGAGGATATAAGCATTGATACATACAAAGGTTATGATATCAACGATCTGGTAAGTGCCGATCCGGGAACCACGATCACTTCATCACTTGATGAAGAAAATGGGATACTTACCATCACCTTGACCAATGGGATCTGGTCAAAGACGATCGAAAAGCAGGTAAACGTAGAGAATTCCTTCCCTATGGGAATATGGGTCAACTATGACAAAGTCTATGACGGATACTGGACTTATGATGCATCCACCATCGTCTTCAATGAAGATCACAGAGGCTATATAGTCTGTCATCAGAAAAACGGAAGCTTTTGTATAGCTGAATTGTTTGAATGGGATGATGAAGGAAATATAATCCTTCAAGGTCATACATACCTCATCAGTTGTGATAAGACCGATTACTGGTTCAAGGTGGAAGATGGTGTTCTTTACAGCGATCTTCCGATTTACGGCAATGGAGAAACGCACGAGTTCAGACATGATGACGGTTTCTGTTACGAATGTGTTCCTAACCCACAGATCCCTCCATACCGAAATCCGAAACCTGATTACTCCAGCTTTGAACATGATTACAACGAGATCGAAGATGCGTATAAACGCTGATCGTGTGAGTCGCTGCTGATTTAAGCATATGGATGACAAAGGCTCCCGACAGCAGATAACATTTTTAGGCATATTCAATTTGGAAATAAGAAAAACAGACTGCTTATTTTCCCTCTGTTATCTGC
>CACZPD010000083.1 GCA_902782955.1 uncultured Erysipelotrichaceae bacterium | reverse complement strand
TTGTATTCGCCGTGATTCGGCATGAAGTACTTCGGGCAGATCAGGTTCAGCATCAGTTTCTGTTCTTCCTGCGGGGCATGTCCGGTGGTATGGAACGATGTCAGAGGAGAATTCTCAATGACATTTGCTCCGACACGGGTCAGCTGGTTGACGACCGCTGATACCGAAGTGCCGTTGCCGGGGATCGGATTGCTTGAGAACAATACGGTATCACCCGGTATGATCCGGATGAATTTATGAGTGCCGTTGGCAATTCTGCTTAATGCGGCCATTGGCTCTCCCTGGCTGCCCGTACATACAATACAGATCTTGTTGGCCGGGAGGGTATTCAGTTCATTGCCGGAAATAAAGCTTTCTTCCGGAATATTGATAACGCCCATGTTCTTTCCGATCTCGCATACGTTCTCCATGGAACGTCCGAATACGGCTACTTTCCGTCCGCAGGCGACAGCTGCTTCGAGGATCTGGTTCAGACGGAGGACATTGGATGCAAAGGTGGAGACGAGGAGACGTCCCGGTGTTTTGCGCATCTGTTCCATGATCGCTATGGCGACTTTCTTCTCCGAAATGGATGACCCTGGAACACAGGAGTTTGTGGAATCACTCATCAGCAGTGTTACACCGGCCTGACCCATGAATGCCATTCTCTGGTAATCGGAATTGACACCGACAGGTGTCAGATCGAATTTGAAATCACCGGTCTCGAAGATCCTGCCGTTAGGCGTATTGATCAGGATACCGTAGGAATCCGGTATGGAATGAACGGTATTGATGAATCCGACATTAAAATATTTTGTTGTAACACGGGAGTCGGCGTTATACTCAATGATCTTTACACGCCTCAGCATCCGGTGTTCTTCCAGTTTCTTTTCGATCAGCGCCTTGGCAAAGCGCGGCGCATAGATCTCTTTGATATGTATGCTTCTGAGGAAAAAGGGTATGCCGCCGATATGATCTTCATGACCATGGGTGATGATCAGTGCTTTGATCTTGGCCTGGTTTTTCACCAGGTATGTATAATCCGGTATAACGTAATCAACGCCGAGCAGTTCATCCTCCGGAAAAAGAATACCGCAGTCAATGATGATGATCTCATCATCATGTTCAATACAGTACATGTTTTTTCCGATTTCGCCGAGACCGCCCAAAGCATAGACTAAAGTATCTGTTTCATGCCGTATGCTCAGATCGGGCTTTTCCGGATCCGCATAACGAACAGGCAAAACCGTCTTCCTTACGCTGTTGGTTTCTCTCATAATTATATTTTCCTTTATCTTATCATCTGCATTATAGCATGCAGAAAAGTTGTTTTACAGGTTCAGGGCATCAAATTTCGATGGCATTATCCACTTTTGCGAATGGATCGTCAGAATTGATACGGTCATAAAACAATGTGCCGCTGAAATGATCGATCTCATGCTGGAGAACGATTGCAAGGTATCCTCTGGCCCTTATGACAATATTTTCACCGCGGATCAGATCAAATGCCTTGACTTTGATCCTGGCGGAACGGACTACATAGCCTTCATGTTCCGTTTCAACTGACAGGCAGCCTTCACCGCTGCCGAGATATGCTTTCTGAACGGAAGAGGAAATAATGCGGGGATTCGCAAGCATGAACTCCCAGCGGATATCGTTTCCGTTCTTGTCAACGTCATCGATCACAACTGCCGTCAGCTGTTTCGGTACACCGACCTGGATGGCGCTGATGCCGACAGCAGGACGCAGATTGAATTTTTCTGCCTTTTCTTCATCTGTGGAATCCACCACATACTGATACAGCTCCCTGAGCAGCTGTTCATCTTCAGTACTGAGAGGCAGAGCGACAGGCATCGACTTCTGCCGGATCAGGGGATCGTTATCTTTTATGATCGTGTCATTATTAATCAACATAAGTCTTACCTCGCGCAATCATTCTAACAAAATAATCTTAGATGTCAAAGATAACGCTGAATTATGTTAGAATCTTGTATATGTCATTAAAAAGAATTCGCAGCAAACTTATGCCGGAAGGCTATGACAGATGGATCAGCGCAGCAGTCATCGCACTGGCTGTTTACGGTACGATCATGATCGCAAGTGCGTCCATGGGTATTTCTGTCGGCGATAACGCCTCCCTGGCAAAGACCGTTGCCAAACAGATCATCTTCCTTGGACTGGGATTCGGCGCAATGGTCTATCTGGCTAAACATTTCCGTATTACGTGGCTGAAAAGCGGCTGGTTTACGCTTTCCATTGTCGGGATGATCGCAGCCCTGGCAGTATGTCGTCTGTTCGCGCCTGTAAATGGTGCCTATGCCTGGATCCGACTGCCGGTTCCCGGAATCGAGATCACCATACAGCCGTCGGAATTCGCGAAGATCCTGTGTATGATGATCGTTGCGGCTTACTGCGGCGATATCACCCATCAGTACAGCAGCGGATGGGATATACTCAGACGACCGGTCATTTTCGTCGCAATCTACTTCCTGATCATCGTTGTCCTGCAGCGGGACTTCGGATCAGCTGTAGTACTGTTCCTGATCACATGCGTCTGTCTTCTCATCCCGAATAATCCGCAGCTGAAAGGATACCAGGTGACTTTGAAAGTCCTTTTCTGGATCACTGTCGCCGCGGCCGTGTTTATCCTGTCCCCGTACGGCAGAAATGTCATCGAAAACCTGCCGATCGAATACTATCAGAAAAACAGGTTCCTTTCCGCCCTTGATCCGTTTTACGACAAATACGGAAGTTCCTTCCAGCTGATCAGCGGTCTTGTGTCCTTTACGACCGGCGGCTGGTTCGGAAAGGGACTCGGAAACTCCGTGCGCAAATATACGAATTTCCCGGAAGCGAATACCGATTTTATCCTGGCTATCCTTGTTGAGGAACTGGGATTCTTCGGGTTCTTGTTCCTGCTGGCATTCTATATGGTCATCATCGTCCATCTCCTGCAGTATGCGATGCGGATCCGCAGTGAGCGTGCCCGTGTGATACTTGTGGGGATCGCGATGTATATCGTCATCCATATGTTTTTCAATATCGGCGGTGTTACCGGACTCATACCGCTTACCGGTGTCCCGCTGCTGATGATCTCCGCCGGCGGAAGTTCCACATTGTCTTTTATGATTTGTATGGGGATAGCCCAGGCGATCATATCCGCATACCGGAGAGGGGCAATACGGTGAGGATCATAGCAGGGACATTCGCTTCCAGAAAGATCAATGCGCCGAAAGGAAAGCAGACACGCCCGACACTGGATAAGGTCAGGGAAGCTGTATTTTCTTCCGCCGGGGGATTTTTTGACGGAGGCGCATTCCTGGATCTGTATGCCGGCAGCGGCGCCAACGGTCTGGAGGCGCTGTCCAGAGGATGTGAGAAAGCTGTGTTCGTCGATGTTTCCAAAGCCGCGGTATCTGTCATACGGGAAAACATCCGCACGCTGGGTGTTGAAGAAAACTGTAAAGTACTGCCGGTCAGTGACCGGAAAGCACTCCAGATCCTGCAGGAAGAAGGCGCGCGGTTTGATTATATTTATATGGATCCCCCGTATGAAAAGCAGCATAACGAAGAGATCCTGTCATTCATTGATGCAAACGGAATGCTGAACAAAGGGGGACTCATCATGGTTGAATCCCTTAAGGAAGACAGTTTTCCCGATCACTATCAGACATTTTTCAAAAAGAAGGAAGCTGTCTACGGCGTATCAAGGATCACATATTATAAAAGCAAGGAGTAAAGTATATGAAAGTCTGTTATCCCGGAACATTCGATCCCATTACCAAGGGCCATCTGGATATCATTGAGCGCGCTGCCCGCAGTTTTGATGAAGTCGTCATTCTGATCATGGCAAATCCCAGAAAGAAATGCCTGTTCACAGCTGAGGACAGAAAAAAGATCATTGAAGAATCACTGCGCGAGATCGGCAGTCCCGCAAATGTCTCCGTCGAGATCGGATCAGGACTGACGGTCGATTATGCCGCGAAAATCAACTGCCGCGGGATTATCAGGGGCATCCGTGCCGTTTCGGATTATGAATATGAACTTCAGCAGGCAACTGCCAATCTGATGCTGGCACCGGATATTGAAACGCTGTTCCTGATCGCCAAACCGCAGTTTTCATTCCTTTCATCATCCGTCGTAAAGGAAATTTCCCTGAATCACGGGGATATTTCCACACTCGTTCCTGCATGTATCGTAGACGTAGTCAACCGGATGATCCAGAAGGGTAATGATTGAATTTCCGGCAGATTATGATATATTTTAGTTGGAGGAAACATCCTGCATTCGGATGTGAAATCATTTAAAAACATTCTTGGAACAATAATATATGTATTCTTAGCTGCATATATTTCTCTTTGGAAGGAGGCCAGGGATGTGTGTACGAAACGCATCCACGGAATAGTACACAAACATTATAGGAAGCTCATGTGTAGTCATGAATGCACATGGGTTTTCTTTTTGTGTTTTTAGCACTTAAATGTTGACAGTGCTAAACGGGTGTATTATCATATTAGCAGGCAGAGAATAAGAGTGCTAAAGGAGGTGACCGTCTCAATGCTGACACCACGAAGAATACAGATCTTCAAAGCGATCGTTGATGAATACATCAAGACCGGTGAACCGGTCGGCTCCAAAATGCTGCAGGCGAAGTACAATCTGCCGTACTCCAGCGCTACGATCAGGAATGACATGCAGATCCTGGAGGAGATGGGATATCTCGAAAAGACACATACTTCCAGCGGAAGGATCCCGAGTACGAACGGATATCGTTTCTACTGTGAGAATATGCTCAATGAGTCATCTCTGGATAAAAAGATGGAAGTGGCTATCAGGGAAGCATTTACCATTACGAATCTGAATATGGAAGATGCTGTCCGTCAGAGCTGTCAGATCCTGTCGGAAATGACAAATATGACAGCCGGTGCGATCGGACCTGATTCCTCCACACAGTGTCTGGAACATATCAAACTGTTCCCGATCGATGAAAGAAATGCTGTCTGCGTATTTATTAC
>CACZPD010000082.1 GCA_902782955.1 uncultured Erysipelotrichaceae bacterium | reverse complement strand
TCCTGATAATGCGTGCTATCATTCATCCTCCGATCAGTAATAATACAAGGTAATGAAGTTGTCTTCTTTCTGGGTGTATTCGGAACCTTGTTCCGGATCCACTTCGATCACGACACCGAATTTCAGCTGATTGATCTCTTCCTGATCCATATTCGAAATATCAAGATTGCTGGTACGGACTTCCACACCCAGTGCTTCCAGTTCTCCTGTAGCTATAGAAATATCCTTACCGATCAGATTGTTTGGAATTGTGATGGTCGGATAAGCCGAATAGGTGAAAGTGACTTCAGCCGGTGAATCGAATTCGAACATGTCTCCCGGAAGCAGCCCGGTCTGCTTGATGATCGTTCCCGGAGGCTCGTCGCTTTCTTTTTCTTTTGTATTGATACGGAAATTCTTATATCCAGAACCTTCCTTTGATTTTTTCGCGGAAAACTCCTCCAGGACAGTGTTGATATTCTGACCGACGTAATCATCCATTTCAACGCCGATTCCACTGGATACAGTCACAACAATCTTCGTGCCTTTTTCAACCGAAGATCCGATCTCCGGATCCACAGCGATAATAAAACCTTTGTTAGTAGCTTCCGTCAGGACATATTTAATGGCAGCCGTATCCAGAACAAGCTGTTCATCGGCACAGACTTCCTTTGCCTGAGGGACCGTCATACCTTCCAGATCAGGTACATCCACCATTGTGATGCGCGGTTTGATCACACCTGTAAACCGCAGGAGGAAATATACGACCACCAGCAGGATCACGCTCACCACCGGGACGAGTACAGCCGCCGGCTTGAGTTTTCTTCTCTTCCTTCTCTGCGTACTGCGCCTCTGCGGTTCCACCGTAACGGTTTCCCGGCGTTCCTGTTCCTTGTCCGTACGGATCGGGATCGGGACGACAGGCCGGCGCTTTTCCTTTTGTGCGCTCTTTGCCGGTTTGTCCTCGATCACCAGTTTCGGTTCATTGATCCTGGACGGTGACAGGCATGTCATGAGATCGTTGTACATCTCATCACAGCTGCTGTAGCGGTCCGCCGGATCCTTGGCGGTGGCGCGGGTAATGATATTGGCAATTGACTGGGGCACATCCGGATTAAAGTCATGGACATCCGGCATCTTTTCACGCATGTGCATCAATGCGACCTGTACTGCCTGGTCTGCCTTGAACGGAACCGTACCGGTGACCATTTCAAAGAGCACGATACCCAGCGCGTAGATATCCGACTGCGGTGTTGCGGATTCTCCCCTCGCCAGTTCCGGTGCCAGATAATGCACGGAACCCATGACGTTGTTCGCCTGTGTCAGCTGCATGCTGCCTTTGGCAGTCGCAATGCCGAAATCCAGGATCTTCACAGATCCGTCTGCTTTGACCACGATATTCTGCGGCTTGATGTCACGGTGAATGACACCCCTGCTGTGCGCTTCGTATGTCGCGGAAGTCAGCTGTTTCATAATGTCCACGGCTTCTTCGTTGAGCAGCGGGCCGCGGGCGCGGATCATCTGCTTCAGCGTTTTGCCGAGCACGTATTCCATAACGATGTAATGGTGATTTTTATAATCGCCGACATCATAGATCTCAACGATATTCGGATGCGCAAGCGCCGTAGCAGCCTGTGCTTCCCTTTCAAAACGGAGAACGGCGACCGGGTCGGTGCTCAGGTCACTGCGCAGGATCTTGATGGCAACCTGACGGTTCAGGATCGTATCGACCGCAAGAAAAACGTCCGCCATGCCGCCCTGACCGATATGCTGAATGACCTCATAGCGATTGGCTATCATATTTCTACTCATGATACAGGTCCCCTTCCCAATCAATCAGAACGACTGTAATGTTATCAAATCCGCCGGCATCCAGCGCGGCTTTCATCAGTTTCCGGCAGCGCAGATTCGGATCTGTCAGTTCGCCGAAAAGAATACTCCTGATCTCGTTTTCCTTTACATATCCATGCAGGCCGTCCGAACACAGCAGCATGCCTGTCATATCTTCCTCATGTACGTCAATATCGCATCTGACGCTTTCCCATACGCCGAGCGCATTCGTCAGCACATTCTTCCGCGGGAAATTCTCCGCTTCCTCGCGGGTCAGTTCCCCGTGCAGCAGCATGTCATTGACCAGCGTATGGTCGACGGTGAGCTGACGGAACCTGCCGTCGCTCCAGCATCCGTACGCGCGGGAGTCGCCGATGTTGACGACGAACTTGCCGAGCTTCGTGATCATCACACCGCAGAGCGTCGTTCCCATACCCTTGAATTTGGGATGGCTTTTCCCGTATTCGAAAATATCTGTATTGGCCGCGGATACGCACCGCCTGATCCATGTTTTCGCGCTTTCGACATCCGTGAACCCCTGATTCTCCGAAAATGCTTTTGAGAAATACGCCACTGCCATCCGGCTGGCAATATCTCCGCCGGAATTGCCGCCGATGCCGTCGCAGACAATCGCAAAAACATCACTCACTTCATTCGTGGCGATGACATAGCTGTCCTGATTGTTTTTTCTGACAAGACCCCGGTTGGTAATTCCGTAGTATTTCATAACTGGTTTCTGTTCCTCTCATGCCGTGCCCGCAGCTGTCCGCAGGCCGCATCGATATCGTCCCCGTGTTTCTGGCGCAGGGTCGCCTTAACGCCGTTCTTCATCAGGACATCATAAAAACGCAGAGCGTCCTTGTCCGACGCGGAACGGTATTCATTTTCCTCTACCTGGTTGTAGGGGATCAGATTTACATATGCATTCATGCCGCGGATCAGCTTTGCCAGCTTCCTCGCGTGTTCGTCGCTGTCATTGACACCGTGGAGCAGGATATATTCAAATGTCAGCCTTCTGTGATTTTCTTCACTGTAATCCCGCAGTGCCTTCATGAGTTCTTCCAGCGGATATGCCCGGTTGACAGGCATCAGGCGGCTGCGCAGTTCATTATCCGGCGCATGCAGGCTGATGGCAAGGTTGTACTGCACATGTTCCGCCGCAAATCTGCGGATCGCCGGAACAAGACCGCATGTTGAGATCGTGATATGTCTCGCCCCGATTGCAAGACCGAGGTCGCTGTTCACGATGCGGCAGAAATTCATGACGTTGTCATAGTTGTCAAACGGTTCACCCGTCCCCATGATCACGATATTGTCCACCCGTTTTCCGTCCTTATCCAGTTCCCTCTGTACATAAAGGACTTCCTGAACCATTTCCCCTGCCGTCATATTGCGCTGCTTTTTCAGCAGTCCGGAAGCGCAGAATGTGCATCCCATGTTGCAGCCGATCTGGGAAGAGATGCAGAGACTGTCCCCGAAATGAAAATGCATCAGGACAGCTTCCACAAACGCGCCGTCTTCCAGTTCAAACAGGAATTTCGCTGTTTCATCCTTTGCGACCTGCCTGTCTTTTTCGCGGATATTCATCATGGAATAATCCTCTTCAAAACGGCTGATCAGCTGTGCGGGAAGGTCGCTCATCTCACGAAAAGACGCTGCCCTCTTCCGGTACAGCCATGCATAGATCTGTTTTGCGCGGTATGGTTTCTGTCCGTATCCGGCCAGTACTTCTTCCAGTTCTTTCAGATTTAGATCGTATATCGTCTGCATACTCTGATATTTTATCCTTTTTTGTGTAATTGTGCGACATAAAAACCGTCGCCGCCTGTTTCATCCGGAAATAACGTTTTTTCCTGCAGGCATTCAAAGTCCGGATGTGTCTTCAGAAATCCTTCTGTCTGACGCTCATTTTCCTTGCGGTCCAGCGTACATGTACTGTATACGAGAATGCCGTTTTTCCTGAGATAAGGCGCGCATGCCTCCAGCAGGCCTTTCTGCGTAAGACATATGGCATCGATGTTTTCCGGCTTCAGATGCCAGCGTATTTCGGGTTTA
>CACZPD010000081.1 GCA_902782955.1 uncultured Erysipelotrichaceae bacterium | reverse complement strand
TTGTCTACGAATTCGATGAGATTCTCTTCATGTGATTTCTTTTTAACAGATCCTTTAATGGCAGCACTCATCAGCTCACCGGAAGTATCGACAACATGAATCGGATATCGGTACCAGGCATTGATCGGTTCAATGTCAGGAAACTCACGCAGAGTGAATTCAATTCGTACAGCAGGATCACCTTTCGATTCGATCATAGTAACAGTCGATATTACATCCGGATCTCTGGCAAACACGCCCGATCCGGAAGCACGGTCGATTGATGCTTTCTTGTTCTGGTCACCTTTGCTGAAGTGATGGACATAGATCACTGCACAATTCAGCTGAGAAGCGATCTTGTCAAATTGGTTACAGAACTGAGCCATATCACCTGCTTTGTTCTCATCTCCCATCATGACCTTATAGATCGGATCAATGATGATCGCTGTGTAGTTTTCTTTTGCGCATCTTCTGATTAACTTTGGAGCAAGTTTATCCAGTGTTGTGCTGTAGCCTCTCAGATTCCAGACCTTCAGATTCTTTTTGAGCTTTTCCGGAGAGATCGCTCTCTTTTCACAAGCTGCAGCGATTCTCCTGGCAAACGATGCCTTATCTATCTCCAGATTCACATACAGTACTTTTCCCTGCTCACAATATCTGTTCAGCCAATGCCCTCCGGATGCAATTGCTATTGCCAGCTGAATCATCAGCATAGATTTACCCGTCTTGGATCCACCGGATAAAAGCATCTTATGCCCTTTTCTCAAGATTCCCTGTATCAGCTCAGGAGCCAGTTCCGGAAGATCGTTCCAAATATCTGTGAAGTCTTCCGGGTCTGGAAGATCATCATTAATTGACTCGACATATTCAACCCAGTCATCCCATGATTCTTTTCCAATATTGGTTGCGATCAGATACTGTTTTTTATCTCCCCGAATGAATCCGGGCATTCTGCTCAGACGGCTTGGATTCTTAGTTGATGTATCAACATCCAGTCCGTTCTTTTTACAAATCCTGAACAGATACTCTACCTTACGAGAGTAATCTTTTTCGTTATTTGCGTCGATTCTGACAATGGCATGAATCGATTTATTCCCGGAGTGAACCAGAGCCGCGATTGGCAGCTCCAGTTCTGTCATCAGGGAATACTGTTCATCGAGTGACTGTGTATCACTTTCGATCAATGCGTATTTGAAATCTGTAATGTTTTCAATCTTTCCGCCGTTACCGTCCATCGGATTGAAGCTGATCCATGCCCCGCACTGGTGATCATAGTCGTAGAACACATCCTCGATACTGTCGGCATGATCAAGTTCATCCATCAACCTGCCGGCAGTCCGGTCATAAGATCTTCCTTTTGGATGATACTTGCCGTCTTTGTCGATATAACACTGTGTACAGTAGCTGACATGATCCTCCGGATTGAAAATTACAGACAGATACTTCCGGATGTCTTCGATCTGATCCCACTTTGTCGGCTCCGGAATAGTTTTTGCATCGATCATGTCTTTATCGATCACTTTGTAGTAATCGCTGACATCAACGATTTCACCTTCCATCAGTTCTCTTCCCGGACTGTCATCGGATTCGAAATAACCTTCCGGTTTGTATCCACCTTCTATGGCCATTTTGAACAGAGTTTTTTCTGTAATACCGGATGAATTAAGTGTTTTCCATTTCTTCCAGCATCCCCCGTCGTCATAACGCTTCGGATCGCGCTTGGACCACTCATCCCAAAGAAAGCACTGACAGCCTGCTGTTTTAATCGCCATACCGACATTAAGCCATTCCTGGTAACTGAGCCTGGAAGGATCTATAAATTGCAGCGCTTCTTTTATCTCTCTATCATCAACCATAGTTCACTCCCTGCGGTATATATGTCTCCGGTATAATGCCGTTTGGGATTCTCCAGTTATTATTTGAAATTCTGGAGATCATATTGTTCGCATCTACGAAGCTCCACATGCCTGTGTGCTGGAAGCCTCTCTTTTCCAGAAAGCGAATCTGTTTCGGAGTGGCAAGTCCTTCCATGCGGCGTTTTGCCAGTCTGTCCAGGATCAGAGATGCCTTGCCGGCATTTTCAATCTGATCCGGATAAATGCCCCATCTTTCCAGAGCCTTGATCTGCTTTTCTGAAGGAGGACTCATTTCCCATCCGAGAGCCGGAACATAATTAGACAGATCTTCGTCCTGAATACTCATTTCAAACTGCAGAGGATCCACCAGCTGCCTTTGCCGTTTTCTCATAGATTCCAGTTCAGCAGCCAAAGCCTCTTCTCTCTGTTTCATGACATCCTGCGCAGCTTGTTCTTCCGCTTCCTGGATGTCCATCATGATTCCGTCTGACAGATTTTCTGTCATCTTCTCAGCGATTTCCCGCTTCTTGCAAATGATATTTGCCGGCCGGCAGAGCTCATGCTTCTGAGACATCCAGAGGAAGTCCAGCAGCAGAAGATGATCCTTACCGGGATACAGTCTGGTTCCTCTGCCGACCATCTGGCAGTACAGAGATCTGATTTTGGTTGGTCTCAGTACTACAATGCAGTCAACTGATGGGCAATCCCATCCTTCTGTCAGAAGCATTGAATTACAAAGCACGTTGTATTTACCGTTTTCGAAGTCTTCCAGGATCTCTTTCCTGTCATCTGACATCCCATTAACTTCTGCGGCACGGAATCCGTGTTGGTTCAGCATGTCCCGGAATTTCTGTGAAGTTTTAATTAACGGCAGGAAGACTACTGTTTTACGATCCCTGCAGTAATGAGTCATTTCTTCAGCAATTTGTTCCAGATATGGATCCAGAGCTGAATCAATAGATCCAAGAGTGTAATCTCCTGCCTGAGTTTTGAGGCTTGTCATATCAAGTTGAAGAGGAATGGTCTGAGCCATGATTTTGCACAGATAACCTTCCTTAATTGCCTGAACTATCGAGTATTCATAGGCCACTGAATTAAATACTGTTCCCAGAGTCTGCTGATCGCCTCTGTCTGGTGTTGCGGTAACGCCGAGCAGCAGTGCTTCAGGGAAATGATCAATTACCCTGCGATAGCTATCAGAGACAGCATGATGGGCTTCATCCACGACAATTGTTCCGAAATGATTTTCAGTAAATCTATCAAGTCTGTTTTGCCTCTGGAGAGTCTGAACAGAACCGACCACTACCCGATTCCATTTATCCAGGCATGTTTCTTCTGCTTTTTCAATGGCACAATTTAAACCGGTGATTTTCTTCAGCTTATCCGCTGCCTGATCCAGCAGTTCACCTCTGTGTGCCAGGATCAGAACACGATCACCGGCCCGGACACGGTCTTCGATGATTTTTGAAAACACGACTGTTTTACCGGTACCCGTAGGAAGGACCAACAGCGTTCTCTGTCTGCCGTTGGCCCATTCATTTTCAACTTTCAGCCGAGCCTCTTCCTGATAAGGTCTCAGCTCCATCATTTACTGTTTCCATCCCCATCCGGATCCGGCAGGAGCTGATACTTCTTTTGCATATAATCTCTGGATATTGTTATATTTCCTCTGCTGATCAGCAGGCTTGTCCTTGTCATTCTGGTTAATCCGGTGATTCAGTTTGAGTTTTCCTGTTTTACCGATGATCACGTCTTTTCTCCAGTCAAACATAAGAGGTTCACCTTTTTTATGCATCCCTACAGAGTCATAAAACTGAGCAATCATTCCTGTACATGCTCTTGAATTCCACATATACAGATTATGTGTTAAGTCGACAGCTGATCCGTCTTCCGGATTCAAAACACGCATTGTGAGAACAATCTGCTTACATGGACCAATTTTTCCAGAACTGTTTGGCCCCGGTGTATATCTGGTGCTTTCAATATTTACAACCGTGAAGTCATAATCTCCTTCCGGCAGCAGTGTATATCCCTTGTCGTAATCTCCAAGATCTGAAGCAGAGAGTGACATTCCTTCCTGCAATTCTCCGCCTTCCATTCTGTTATAGTTTTCCATTATTCATCCTTTCTAATACGGCAGTGACCGTTTCTCTGTAATTGATTTCATAACAAGTGGCCAGTTTGGAATCAGGAATCCGGAATAATAATCCGGACTGTACTGATCAATCAAAGTCCCATATGGCCAGTGTCCCTGTTCGCTGACTACATCCATAATCTCCGAAGGATGAATTGTATCAGCCCTCATCAGATCCGCCATCTGTTTCGGAATTCTGTTCAGAATCTCTTCTTCTTCAGCAGTATACGGCTGCGGTTTATACACATAATTCACACTTCCGGAGAATTCCTTTTCCTGAGTAACTTCAGGCTCCGGAGGAACTACTTCGACATTTTCTTCACCGAATACTTCTTTCACCTTCTGCTCGGTTTCAGATGCCGAGAACAATCTGGAAATCTCTTTATAATCAAAGTCCAGTTTCGGAGGCATTCTGAAACGGTTTTTCGCATCAAATGCTGCAGTATGTTCTGTGTACATAACACGTTTGTTTCCCGATGCATATTTCTTTTTCGTATTCTTATCCTCAGTGATAAATGTCTCGTAATTGGCAAACAGAAGCATGTCTGACCACTCTTTGACCAATCCGGTAATGGAACATTTCTGTGAACTGAGAAGTTTAAGCTCATATCGATCAAACTGGCCCATTTCATCCGGCTTAGTGAATGTCCGGATCGCAGAGTGGGCAATCAAGACAACATTCGTTCCCCTGTCAACGACATCGTTCAACAAATTCAGGAACCGACCAAATTCTTCATAGACATATGAATAGCCCTTCCCATATCCGAAGCCTTCGATTCCATCCTGCTGATACTTCCGACAAACAGATTCAATGCACTGCTGCTGTGCCCAGTCGATCGTGTCGATGATCAGTGTCCCGACACTTCCGGGATCAGAGATCACCTGGTTAACTTCCTGAATAAGCATCTCCCATGATGTCGGTGCCGGAAATCTGGCCACATCCATCTGATTGGTAGATCCTTCTGTATCGATAAACACCGCTCCGGGAAACTGAGATGCAAATGTTGACTTTCCGATCCCTTCCGGACCATATACAACAATTCTCAACGCTTTCCGGATCGTTCCTCTTTTAATTTCGAATCCCATTACATACCTCCATTCCACGTCCATTTAGGCGCTGCCGGCTGATTCAGTTCAGCAGGCTTCACTTCACTGGATGCTGTTTTGTTTCCGTTATGATCAACCGAATAACCATCTTCGATATAAATACTGCACTCATCACCAGTGCTGACTCTGGTGGCGATTACCTGCAGATTTTCTCCCTGCAGCCATTCTCCGAATTCTTTCAGTGTATCCAGATCCATCTGCTCAAGTTTGTCCATCAGAACAAATCCACATTTTGGATTCAGTTTCCGGACAATTGATGTGGCTACTTTCAGCTGATCAGATCCGGACATGTTATCCCACTGCTGTCCTTTATAAATCAGTGAACCGTGATCAATACCGAGTCCCGGCAGAGGCATAGCAGCACCTTCCAGTAAAGCCATCCTGTCAGTTCTGACCTTGTCGATCTCTGTGGAAAGTGCATCATACTGTTTCTGATACCGGTCAGCTTCCATCTCAGCCTGTTCTTTCGCCAGGTTATCTCTGACTTTGGCATTGATTGAGTCGATCTCAGCGATACTTTTTTCCAGTTCTTCAGTTGATTCATCCATCAGATCCTTCGAATCTCTGTTTGCGATCTTCAGATCTTCCGACAGCTGATCAAGCTTCTTCTGAGCCTCAGCAAGCTGTTCCTCAAGTACTTTGATATGACCGTATTGTCTATTCCACTCTGTGTTGATATCTGCGGCACGCTGACGTTTACGCTGGTTCTCGCCGTTTCTGGCAAGGATCTCCTGCTGCTCTTTGATCATCTCCGATGCAGAGATAATGTTCTCCGGAACACCATCCCAATGAGGCATCTGATCGGCATGCCCTTTCTTTTCACGTGCGATCCTGCCAATGGCCAAACGTTCGTTTGCCAGCCGGTCTTCTTCGAGATCGAATTTTGTCAGCTGGTCACCGACACCGATGATCTGGAGAAGTGCCTTCGCCTTTTCTTTATCATTTCCGTTCATGAACTTAGGCAGATCCAGAGCAAACTGGCTGATAAAACTGTTCAGAAGTGTCTGACCTGCTTTCTTTCCAGAAGGATCAGTCACTTTCAATGTGCTGTTCTTCCCGGATCGTTCCACGATAATCCCGTTATTCAGGACGATTCTGAGATGAGGATCAATCATGGATCCTTCTCTTTTTACGTTTGACGGCTTATAAGATTCACCGCCAAGCGCGAATGTAATGGCATCCAGAACACTGGTTTTCCCCTGGTTGTTTTTTCCACCGATTACTGTCAGTCCGCTCGGTGCCGGCTCAAGTTTTACAGCCTTTACGCGCTTCACATTTTCAAGTTCGAGGCTGTTAATCTTTACGGCTTCTTTCTTTTCCTCCAGCCGGGTGTTAAACAGATTCGGCTCACGAGGATCGAATAAGTCTTTTTTCTTCATACGTGACACTCCTTATCATTATTTGTGAACCATTCCGGGTACATTTCCATCAGAATCGGGAGCAGAGTATCCTTTACGTTCTTGATCTGGAGCCCGTATGCTGCCGTGGCTGGTCCATTGTCGATAATGATTGATAATTCATTCGGAACAAAATTGCTGACTTTCAGTCTGCACGATTTACCCACAAAACGTGCATCATCGATATATATACCTCTTACTGGCATACGACCACCAACAGCATCATGATGCTGATCAGAAGCATAGGTACAGCGATGTCATAATCATCGTCTGTAAAACGAATGCAGAAATGTCTGCCGATTTTCTTGTTTAAATACGTCATGTTAATTCCTTCCTTTTCTGTTAGAATGGAAGTGACTTTTATAAGTCACTGATTGATTGCGGTACGCTCTGACTCAGCTGCCGCATTTTTAATTCTTTTGTCCAATGCCTGAAGATTAATTCCAGACACCTTCTCGACTGAGGTAACCCGGACTTTAGTCGGATAAGCTCTATACTGTCCGAGCTGTTCATTGTCCAGATCATTTGCCCACTGGTAATAGCGTTTTGCTACAGCCATCGGAACAAGAAAGCGTCGAGCAATCTCAGCTATATTCAGATGAGTTGCTATGCGAAGCTCTTGATCACTTTTTCTTCTCTGCATGATTACTTCCCCCTGGATAATTCCCAGACCTTATCAGCGATACGTGGAATCGTTGTTCTCTCTGTGACCGCATCTTTTTCACTGTTGAATTCATAGACACCGATTTCCTGCCATTCATAGAATTCTTCCGGAGCTCCGTGTTCGATCTCCCAGCGGAACGATTCCCGTACATGCCAGGCGTCAAACTTCATCCACCGGTGCCCTTTGTAATCCAGGAAGAGGGTGCGGTGAAGTGTGGTCTGTTCAACGGTCTGCCAGTTGCTATTGTCTTCGACGAATTCCCTTGCCTGCTTTTTGGTCATTGCCATGTGTTTTTCCTCCTTTCCTTTCTTCTCTCTCGACTCCTATATCCTGCACACCGTCAGAACAAAGGAGGAATTTCAATGAGTTTCACTTATAATCGATAACAATGCCTACACATCACCAGTGCTGCCTCGCTGGTGATAAAACCCCGATGTGCAGGATATAGAAGTCGAAAGATGTCTTTCCGGTACTGTCTGCTACGATTTATGCCGGATCCCAATTAGTTTTCGCGTTTACGCGACATTATCATCAAAAAAAATCAACCTTATATCCTCATCAGACAGATTTAAAACCTGTTTGATTATCTGGATCTCCCTACGATAAAAATCGCTTACCCCAGATTTCTTACGATATAAGGTTGCTTCGTCAATGGATAATGCCTGCGCTAATTGTGCATTGTTGATGTCATGTTCGATCATTCTTGCACTCAGTAGGTTCTTATTCATCACGTTTCTCCTTTGTCGCTTTTATGCGACTAAGCAAAGTATACTCTGACAGTTATTTGCTGTCAATACATAAACGCGACAAAATTATATTTATTCGCCGCTCTCTATTGCGTAAACGCAATATTTATATATAATATTATTGCGAGGTATTTATTATGAGTATGGTTTCTGAATTGCTGAAAAAACGAATAGAAGAATTGCATTTAACAGTCGATCAGGTCGCTGAATACTGCGGTGTCAACAGAGCTACAGTATACAGATGGTTAAATGGAGAAATCGACAATATGAAAAGGTCTAATATCGCATCATTATCTAAGATTCTTCAATTAGACCCTGCTTTAATAGTCGGAAATATTGATGACGAGGTTCCGAGCCCAGTTGCCGTCCTCCCCGACTTCAAGACAGCCCAGGAAGCCATAAAATTCATCCTCGAAGTTCCCCTCGTAGCGCAATTCGGCGGATATGACCTCGATAACATGTCCGATGAAGAATTGATCGACTTTGCCAACCGTGTCGCCGCAATGATCCAGATCATGAAGCAGAACCAATCGCAGTAAAACAGAAAGCGTGATCTGAATGAACCCTGACATTGAATTGATCTATGAGACGATCGGTCGGCTGGAGTCTTCAAACATATATGTCCTCCTTGAAACGTTTGGTATAGATATCCATTACACTCCGCAGATGATCCCTCATAAACGAGATTCAATGATCATTTGCTGCGGAAACCGCAAAGGTATATTCATAAAGCCGAATCCGGATCCAAAGTACATCGAGTTCCTGCTCTGGCATGAATTCGGTCATTATATTCTGCATTACAAACCATACCTGAAGATGAACTATAAACTGTCCACCTTCCGGGACCTATACGAACAGCAGGCGAATATCTTTGCGGTATTCGGCTTATTACACTCTGTCGATCTGACCGATCGGAAACCTGTCGACGCAGCTGTCGATATGGGAGTGCCGGCAATTATCGCCGCAGACGTCTTCCGGACACTGGCTGAGAACAGGTATACGATGAGATGATGATAGAAAGGTAGGGCAATTATGATAATGCTTTTTCACGGAAATATATATCACTTCAAAGACTCAAACGGTGAAGCTCATTTATGTATGTATTTATGCGATACTAACATTAAAAAAATGATTTGTATCGTTCCTGTCGATGAGAACGATCACATTTCTAACACTATCCCCATCACCGGAATGAAAAAAGTATTATTTCCTGAACGCGCTAAGGAAATTAATCGTTCAGCGATCATAAAAGAATTAAAAATCAAAGGTAAAACCGTCACTGTGGATTATTTAGTTTTTCTGACTGTTTCGGAAATAGTTCTTTCTAAGCTATTAAAGAAAACCGAACAAACATACAAAAATTTATCTCACACAAGATTTTCAAATCCTGATAAGAAGAATTACATATTAACCGAAGATTATTATAAATATCTAACCTGGTTTGATTTTAAAACAAAACTGCAATTTGAAAAACATATTAATACACAGCCAGGGCTTTTACAGTATGGCATTTACTGGGCAGAAATCGGAAGAAACATAGGTTCAGAATTAGAAAAGCTCAGACCTGTTCTCCTTTATCGCAAATGCGTTTCCTCCGTCGATCCAAATCAATCTAGTTACATTGTCATTCCTCTCACATCAAAAGGAAGAGCAGCAAGATACTATACAAACCATCCAATCATTCTAGATGGCAAAACATCATATGTGAAAATAAATGATATGCAGAGAATCAGTATTAAGAGAATTGTTCAGCCTTATGTAGATAGTAGCGGGAATAATGTTGTGGTCAATAAGGAAGACATTGATGCTATAAAGAAAATAATTAAAAAGTACTATGTTGACTTCCACTAAAAGCAGAAAACGCCGTTTCCAGCGTTTTCTGAAGTCCTCCTAATTTACCACACGAAGTGGATATCCGAGTTACAAGTCTATTATACATAGGCTAAAGGATTTTTTACAGCATAAATGCATTTTTTGCACTTTTAGAGCAGTTTAAAGCTGGTTAAAAGCAGTTTAGAGCAAGTTTAGAGCGGTTTAGAGTAAATAAATGATCTCCATAGGCTGGTACCCTTTGGAGATCTGGCATAGTAAATATCGTAGCAGACTTTTACTATGCCTTCATTATAACAGAAATGGAGGTTTATTATGCCTGTTTACAAAGAGAAAAACGGAAAAGCATGGTATGTCAAATACTCGACAACCGACCATGTTACCGGAAAAACAAAGCAGATCCTGAAACGCGGTTTCAAAAAGAAAGGAGAAGCAAAGCAGTGGGAAGTGGAAAACAGATCTTCCCCGGATGTGAAACATACCGGTGTCACTTTCGATGAAATGCTGGAGATCTACTTGAAGAGCATTGATTCTTCCGAAACGTCTTCTTACATGAAAAAGATATGGATCAACAAACATTTCCCATTGCATACAAGCCCCATACAGAGGATTACAAGGCCGATGTTGATCGAGTGGAGGAATGACCTGGAAGAGACAAAACTCGCAACCAGGACGAAAAACAGAGGCCTTCAGTACGTCAAAGCCGTATTCGATTTCGCAGAGAAGATCTATGGGATTCCAAATCCGGCTGTCGTAGTAAAAGCATACGAGCTGAAAAAAGAAGACAAGAAAGAAATGGAAGTGTGGTCTCCGGAAGAGTTTAACCAGTTTATCAGCTGCGTAGATCTGTTTACATACAAAGCGTTCTATACATTCCTGTATTATACAGGGTGCCGTCGTGGCGAGGCTCTTGCCCTCTGCAAGGAAGATATCAGCGAGGATGGATACGTACACATCCACAGATCTATCCGGCACTACAAGAACGGATTCACACCTCTGAAGACAGATTCTTCCGAAAGAACAATAAAGATCGATTCAGCGACCTTTGAGATGATCAAGCCTTTGATTGAGAGAGCAGATCCGTTTGTATTTGGCTGCACCAGATCCCTGCCAATCACCATAGTGGACAAGTATTTCAGAAACGGAATAAAGACATCCGGCGTCAAACGAATCCGGATCCACGACCTCAGGCACTCTCACGCCACCTGGCTGATCAACAACGGCATCAACATTGTCGCTGTATCCAAGAGACTAGGCCATTCCACGATCAATCAGACTCTGAAAACCTATGCCCATCTGGTGGATAAGACCAACGATGAAATGATGGACTTCATAGAGCAGAACAGAACAGCTGCGTGATACGATTTTGATACGAAAGTTTTAAAAACTATATATTTTTATGTATCAAAAAGAGCGAAAATAGCGCATTTTAGGGGGTTTTAGAAGCCTATAAACCACTTTCATGGTATCCGCTCACTCGCTCTTTTTTATGCCCGGAAACATCCGGGCTTTTTTCATGTAAAAAGAGAGGAGCATGTCCTCTCTCACACTATAGGAGATACTTTTGGATGAATGTCCATGCCTTCAGGCCGTCCGCGTCACATTCATCGTTGAAGAAATAGATCCATGACCAGTGTCCGGAGTACCTGCGGGGATTTCCATCCTTGTCTTTGTACTTCCCGCTTGTATCATCAACATGTTCCGTTGTGGAAACATAGATCTTTTCTGCACCTGCTTTTTTCAGTCTGGCCAGTGTCGGTATTTCGTGCAGTGAAGGATCAACGGTCGGATCGTCTTCCGCATAAACGAAGTACATCGGCAGCTCCTTCAATGTGTCGATTGCTTCATCTGAAATACATTTATCTGCCAGCGCTTCACAGATCGGTACATACGCATCTGCCAGGTCCGGATAGTTGATTGCCAGCAGCATCGTCATGTATCCGCCATTGGAGCAGCCCGCAATGACCGTTTTCTTTATGCCTGCATCCTTCTGATATTTCCGGATCAGTTCTTCCAGGGCATTCAGGTAGAAAGAATGTTCATCCGCATCGATCGCGCCGTGGTTGAGATTGGATCCGGTGCCGTCTTTGTCCATCCAGAATGTCGGACACTGCGGCGCCAGGACATGCGCTCCCTGCATCATAGTCTGGAACTCTTTCGACACGAGTGAAGTAACTTTATTGGCCAGGACAGTAATGGAAGGATCCGTATGATCGATGCCGCCTTCCCCGAGACCATGGACCCAGACCACCAGCCTGTCAGATGGCGTTTCCGGCTTATAATACGCATATTTCAGGCTGATGCCGTCAGACGCGGTATAGGAGTCATACGCAAAGATATCCGCATCCGTTTCATGCGCCGTGCACGCTGCTTCGACCGGTTTGCCTTTGATCTCAAAATTCAGGCGGTAAGGATCCGACCATGTGTTGAAGAAAGTATGCATGCTGAAGAGGAGCGGAGAGCCTTCATCCGGGCTGATGCCGAGGTCGATCTCGTATATTTTCCCCTCTTCGTCTTTTTTCCGTACATCCACGACCGTACGCTCCGGTTCCGCCACAATAATGGGAAATTCCGGAATCTTGGAGAAATCGGTAATCTGTTTTGTTTCGGTGATCTTCAGATCTTCTTTTTTCAGATCTTTCACTGCTTCTTTCAGATGCAGTACTGCCTTTGTGACACAGCATCCCCAGTCAAAGCCTTTTATTGTAATTTCATAAGTTCCCTTCATATGATGATCTCCCTGTTTTCTATCTTTATTATATAGGGTTTTCTTTTTATTTACTGATCCAGTTTCACAAAGGGACCGCAGGAAGACCGGCGGGTTTTCAGAAGCCGGAAATATCTCTTCTGCTTTCGGAGTTTTTTCTTGACGCGGTATCCCTGTACATGCAAAAATACCATTAATCAAACCGATGACGGAGAGTAAGTAGGCCTTGTCCCTTTTCCCCAAGAGAGCTGCCGGCGGTGGAAACGCAGCGGAAAAAACAGAGCTGAATGGTCTTCAGAGGGCGACCTGAACGGAAACAAGTATGGAAGACGGAGCCGGCTGCTTCGTAATCAAAAAGCCTGCATAATCCTTTTATGCAAGAGAGGGCGCAGAATATGCGCCAAGCCGGGTGGCACCGCAGGATCGATCCTGTCCCAGCACATGCAGGGATGGGATTTTTTCATTCCCTGCAAGAGAAGGAAAGGAGAAAAAGAATCATGACCGACATCCCTTACAAAATCTATCTGGAAGAAAACGAAATGCCTACCTCCTGGTACAATCTCAGGGCAGACATGAAAAACAAACCTGCTCCGCTTTTGAATCCGGGAACCGGAAAACCGATGACCGCCGAAGAACTCGGTGCGGTATTCTGCGATGAACTGGTTGCGCAGGAACTGGATGAAACCACTCCGTATATCGAGATTCCGGAAGAAATCAGAAAATTCTACAAGATGTACCGCCCTTCTCCGCTCGTGCGTGCTTACTGCCTCGAGGAAAAACTGAAAACACCTGCAAAGATCTATTACAAATTTGAAGGAAACAATACTTCCGGCAGCCACAAACTCAATTCCGCTATTGCCCAGGCCTACTATGCGAAAAAGCAGGGTCTGAAAGGCGTAACGACAGAAACCGGTGCAGGACAGTGGGGCACGGCGCTTTCCATGGCCTGCGCATATCTCGGACTGGACTGCCGTGTATACATGGTCAAAGTTTCCTATGAACAGAAGCCTTTCCGCCGTGAAGTCATGCGGACATACGGCGCCTCTGTTACACCGTCGCCTTCGATGAATACCGAAGTCGGCCGAAAGATCCTCGCTGAATTCCCGGGCACAACGGGAAGTCTAGGATGTGCCATTTCCGAAGCAGTTGAAGATGCCACTTCCCACGAAGGATACCGCTATGTCCTCGGAAGTGTTCTGAACCAGGTTCTCCTGCATCAGTCAGTGATCGGCCTGGAGACAAAGATCGCTCTGGACAAATACGGGATCAAACCGGATATCATCATCGGATGTGCCGGCGGTGGCTCAAATCTGGGCGGTCTGATTTCTCCGTTTATGGGTGAAAAACTGCGCGGCGAAGCAGATTACCGCATCATAGCAGTAGAACCGGCTTCCTGTCCGAGTTTCACCCGCGGTGTATTTGCCTACGATTTCTGCGATACCGGCATGATCTGCCCGCTGGCAAAGATGTACACCATCGGCAGCAGCTACATTCCGGCACCGAACCATGCCGGCGGTCTGCGTTTCCACGGCATGAGCCCGATCCTTTCCCAGCTGTATCATGACGGCCTCATGGAAGCGATCTCCGTTAATCAGACAGATGTCTTTGCGGCAGCGGAATACTTCGCAAGATGTGAAGGCATCCTGCCGGCACCGGAAAGCTCCCATGCCATCAAAGCGGCGATCGACGAAGCGATCCGCTGCAAGGAAACAGGCGAAGAAAAGACGATCCTTTTCGGTCTGACCGGAACCGGATACTTTGATATGGTCGCCTATGAGAAATTCCATGACGGCAATATGACAAACTATATCCCGACAGACGATGAACTGGCAGCGTCCATTGCCAAACTGCCGAAAACTGCGGAATAATATAAATGACAATCCGAATCTTTTTCGGATCAAGGAGTATACATGATAAAAACGATCAAAGCTCTCGCGGCCGATATTGATATGACACTGAGCGCAAAAGGTTCCGCTCTTCCGGAGATCACTGTTGAAGCTTTCCGAATTCTCAGGGAACATGGTGTCCTTCTGGGTCTCGCAACCGGAAGGGAGCTGAACAAAAAACTGTTCGGTCAGGCGGAAAACTGGGGGCTCGATTACCAGTTCGACTTCCTGATCGGCATGAACGGTGGACAGGTATGGGACAGATTCCATGAAGATCACTGGGAAATGGATCTGATGGATCAGAAGACCATGAAGGAAATACTGACCTATCTGAAGCCGATCATCGATCAGTACGAAGTGTCTGTCAACGCGGAAGGCGGCGGAAACAATTCCGCTATGAATATCCACGGGGAGCTGATCTCTTCCATGATCCGGAGAGGTTTCAAATTTGATGATGTCACCGGGGATATTGACGCTTTCTGCGCCAAGCCATGCTTCAAGATGCTGTTCCGTACAACGCCAGAGGTGGAAGCGATGATCCGTTTCACTTTCCTGGAACGTTACGGCGATGCATTCCAGATCATCGGTTCCTTCCCGGGAACGGTGGAGATCATGGAAAAAGGCATCGATAAAGGCACGGGACTGGTACGCTTTGCGGAAAGAAATGGCATCGATGTACAGGATGTCATCACCTTCGGCGACAACGAAAACGACAATCCCCTTCTCATCCGTTCCGGATGGGGCGTATGTCTGGCTGACGGCAGCGCCGGCACGAAAGCCATCGCCGATGACATTACCGAGCAGTCCTGTCTGGACGGCGGCGTCGGTCATTACCTGATGGACCGCTGGATCAAACCGCAGGGCTGGCTCTGAGTACATAAAGCAAATGAGACCGCGGTATTCTGCGGTCTTTTCATTTCCTTATCAGTTCATATCTTCCTTTTCCTGTTTTGACGATCACTTCTTCCGCGCAGAGTTTCTTCAGAATACGCAGGAGCTGTCTTTTGGAACAGGAAAGCCGGGATGCGGCTTTTTCTATGCCGGTCAGTACCTGGTTGTCACATTCGTTTTCCATATAATGCGTCAGCCGTTCCTCCAGTGTTTTGGGCACAGCGACAGATGCCGTCAGCGCGTCCAGTTTCAGGGCAAGTGACCGGAAGATCGCCATCAGGAATACAGGATCGTTTTCAAGCTTTGAACGGCAGAGGTTCAGCGGCAGGGAAATGCAGTAGGTCTTCCGCAGGACTTCGATCAGGTACTGTGATACCCTGCCGGAGCCGAATTCCAGATCGCCCAGAACGGAAAAACCGCTGCCTTCCGCTATCTGAAAAAGAGAACCGTCTTCCCGGATATTCAGGATACGGATACGCCCGGATATCATGAAGGAAAAATAATGAAACGGGTCCAATTCATTGTTCAGATATTCTCCCCTTTCAAATATATACAATTCAAAAGGAAGATCCGGATCGGAGAAATATCTGTCGATCCCTTCCCGGTATACCAGTTCTTTTACTTTTTTGGGATCATTTATTTTTTTCATACATATATAGTGACATATGTCACCTTTTTTGAAAAGGACCTGTTTTACAATGAAAACGGATATGAGGTGAAACAGATGCAGAACGAACTCTTTGATAAGATGCCTGTGCCGAAGGCTTATATGAAACTTGCGATTCCCGTTATGCTGAGCAGCGTGCTCATGCTGGTATACAACATGGTGGATATGTATTTTATTGCCGGGACGGGCAATACCAACCTGGTGGCAGGCGTTGCCCTGTGCGCACCGGTCTTTACATTCCTGATCGCTGTCGGTGACATATTCGGACTCGGCGGCAGTTCTGTCATCAGCCGTCTGTTCGGCGGCGGAAAAGCAGATGACGGCAGACGTCTTTCTGTATTTTCCTTTATCGGATCAGCCCTCACCGGCGTCCTGATCGCAGTGCTCCTGCTTGCCGGTATGAATCCGATCCTGAAGATCCTAGGTGCCAATGCCGAAACGATGGAATTCGCAAGATCCTATTATTTCTGGATCGCGCTTGGATCACCTGTCATTATTTTCTCTCTTGTACCGACAAACCTTCTCCGTACGGAAGGTCTCGCAACAGGCGCCATGATCGGTTCCTTCATCGGTTCCATCGTCAATATGGTTCTTGATCCGGTATTCATCTTCGGTCTGAAGATGGGAGCCGGCGGTGCCGCGATCGCAACGGTCATCGGGAATATCTGCGCGGATCTTTTCTATATCTGGCTTATCTCGAATAAATCAAAACTGCTTTCCCTGGATCCGAGAGGATTCCATATCAGCCTGCGTGAACTGAAACAGATCCTCGGCATCGGTATTCCTTCTTCCATTACGAATATCATGTCCTCGATCGCGGTGATGCTGCTGAACCGGTTCCTGCTGCCTTACGGTAATGACAAGATCGCAGCGATGGGAATCGTGTCCAAGATCGTCATGATCGTGATCATGATCATGGTGGCGTTCTCCTTCGGCGGCCAGCCGTTATACGGTTACCTCTACGGTTCTGGCAATAAAAAGAGGATGAATGAAGTCATCCGCTTCGCTTATACGCTGGTATGCGGGCTTGGTCTTGCGCTTTCCGCAGTACTCTTTGCGGCAGCACCTCTCATGATCTCCGTCTTCATGAAGGATGCCGGTGTCATCGCGACCGGGACACCGATGCTGAGAGCGATACTGGCCGGCATGCCCTTTATCGGCTACACCATGGTGACAACATGTATATTCCAGTCCACCGGCAAAGCTGCCGGAGCGCTTTTGTTAAGTGCAGGAAGACAGGGTTATATTTACGCGGCTGTGATCTTCCTCGCCTCCCTGACTGCCGGCTACAACGGCGTGATCTGTGCCCAGGCTGTTTCCGATATCCTGGCAGCCCTTCTCGCGTTTATATTATTCCGGAAGTTCCTCGGCAGATCATTGAAGGAAGATGAACCGCTTCCTTACATACCAAGATAAAAAATAGATTCCTGAGAATCTATTTTTTTATAATGATTTGAATACTTCATCACTCATTTTTTCATTGAACGGTCTTTCCAGCAGTTCCGGATTCTGCAGAAAATACTGCATCATCTTCATGGACTTGGAGAAATAATAGCCGTCCGCAATTCTTTCATCCATCGTGATATTCAGTTCCACCCCATCTTTGAATACGATCTGGTCATTCTCATAAAACGGCATTCTGTCCATTTTACCGATCACGATGAAGATCGAAGTTGTGCCCCAGTTCGTCAGATGGTGGTATCCGCTCGGCAGACCGATGGAACCGAGATTGGCAAAGTTCACGGTTGAATGATACGGATCTGTTTCTACCAGAGCCGGCGGTATCATACCTCTTTTCTCCAGCCCGCAGATCCCGCTCACGATCGGTCTGGAAATGAATTTCGGCAGGCTGTTGAACTTGTCGATCACGCCGGTGGAGGCATCCGCATAACCCTTCTGCTTCAACTTCATCAGCTGTCTGTAGATCTCATTATGCAGATCTTCCAGCGTCCAGTCAGGCTTGCTGTGAATAAATGCAAGTACTTCCCCGCCTTCATCCGTAAACTCCTGTTTAACGGTAAAGGCAGCGCTGATCTCATTCCGCTTATACATCTTCCGGTTATGGATAAATATGGATAATTTGGAACGCAGCGTGATCGTTTTCAAAGCAGCCGCAATCATGCACTGAAACATATTGTATTTATATTCCGGGTTGTCCGCATTTTTCTTCCGGATAAATTCATTCAGATTTGTAAGATCGATCTTGAAGCTGAAAAACGCCTCGTTGTCACAGCGGTTCGGATACATAAACGGCATAATAAAATGCATCGAATCGATATCTTTCAAATACTTTCCGTCAAATCTGTCTCCCATAAAATCAATCCCCTTTCAAATATTGTTCTATTTTACTACAGACAGAGAAGAGGATAAACAAAAAATGAAATAATAAAGAAAAAGGCAGCTGCCTTTATGTATTGATTGCACTTATATACGGTTCAGTTTTCTGACAAAAACTGCTCCGCCCATTGTTTCAGTTTTCCGGAAGGTATCAGTCTGCTGAAACGCCTGCCTTCCAGCACGACTGCGCCTTCTGCGAGTTCCTGCATGTTTTTCCCGGATTCCCCGATTCCGCTACTGCCGGATGTGCAGAACGGAACAACTGTTTTCCCGGAAAAATCATATTGTTCCATAAAGGTATCGATGATGGACGGTTCCCTGTACCACCAGACAGGAAATCCTACAAAAACGATATCGTATTTACGCATATCATCAACTTTGGACAAAATGGCCGGACGGCAGTTTCTGTCACTCATTTCCACTGAGCTTCTACTGGTTTTCTTTGTCCAGTCCAGATCCTTCCGGGAATACGATGCTTTCGGAACAATTTCAAACAGATCCGCACCGATCAGGGAAGCGAGTTTTTCAGCAAGTTTTTTCGTTGTGCCGCCGGCGGAGAAATAAGCAACCAGTACTTTTTTCATATTCATGCCCTTCCTTTTATTGACCTATTTATATCATCTGCTTCAGATAATCGATCAGTTCTTCATGCCGGAGAGTCTTGATTTCTTCACGGAGACGTTCTGTGTTAATTATCCCTGTTTGAAGGTCCTTCCGTATACCGGCTTCTTTCAGGAATGCAGACAGCGGGTCAATATTGACTCTTTCCTGTCGATCGGCAGCGTGGATCAGTCTGAAAAAATCTTCTTCATCTGTTCGTGCATCAACATTGAAAGACGTATCATCCCGATAGAGATCCCTTACTAAATCACTCAGTTTATATGCAAGTTCAATATGGCTTTCTGCATCCAGATGAACACCGTCATCTGCGGATACATGCGTAAAGGGATCAATATCCAGAAACAAGGCACCTGCTTCTGCAGCAGCGTTTTTATAGGCTTCTGCAAGTTTACGTGAAACACGGACCGATTCCTCATCAAACTGTTCTCCGAAGCATCCCATCGGGGCAGAAGGATGCAGTCTGGCGGGTGACATCAGAAGCACATCCGGCTGGAAGCCTTGTTTTTCCTTTAAAAATCCCTGTATTGCAAGAACCATCTGTCCGGCAGATCCGGCAATCTCCTTTTCCGTCAGACGGAAGTAATTCTTCAGATCATTTGTCCCCAGCATGACAATAACGAGATCCAGCGGACGGTGTGATGAAAGTATCGCATACAGGGAACGCATCCCATTTTTCCATGCGTCATCTGGGGGATCCACATTGATCGTTCTGCCTCCTAGTCCTTCCTCGATCACTTCGTAATCCTCACCAAGCAGCACAGAAAGCACCCGCGGCCACCGGATCATGGAAGAATAACGTTTTCCCCCGCCTGCCGGTATATATCCATAAGTGTTGGAGTCTCCGAAACATAATATTCTTTTTCTCATTATCTTTTCTCCAATCCATCCTGATTCAGCTTTTACATCGGAATTTCAGATTCCTGTAAAAGCATTATACAACAGCAGCAGTAGATCAGAAATCTGGCATTCACAGCGCCGGATTCCGAAGAAAACCCGGATAACTCACACTGTAAAAAATGATGCTGGTACTGATCAGATGATCCTGAACTGTACCGGCATCATTTATTGATATTTGTCTATGTTCTTACCTTCCAGCTTGCGGCTTCACGACGCTCACCGAGGGGGTCAGTAAAAATATAAGAGATCCCTGTTTCCAGATAAAAGGCCGGGATCTCATCGTAATATTCATTGGATTCCAGACGAGTGTTTATTTCACTTCATTGTGATCCGTTTTATTCATCGAAATTTTGATTTCGAAGAACGTAAAAAGAATAAGTCGGTTCCACATATTGAAGATGGTTTTATTTGTAGATTTCCCTTCGATGCCCGATATTCAGTGCTATGATAACCAGCTTCTCATCTTCAATTGTACAGATCAAACGATAGTCTCCAATTCGATACCGCCAATATCCTCGTTTGTTCCCGGTCAAAGCCTTTCCAATCCTTCGTATATCATCAATTCCTTCAAGATTTTTCCGAATCCACGAAGTGGCCATTCTCTGTGTATATTTGTCCAGCTTTTTGATTTCTTTGATAACTTCTTTAGTGAAACTGACGTGATATGACATTACAAATCCAGCTCTTTCTCCAACTCTTCCAGTGAATAAGTTACAGAATTACTCTTGTATTCGTCATAAGCCTTATCTGCAAGCACAATATCGAATTCATCTTCAATCTTCTCTAATAATACCCTTTTGAAGGCTTCGGAAATAGTTAATGAATGCAGCTTAGCATAACTGTCTGCCAGTTTTCTTTCTTCTTCTGTCAATCTGATTGAAAAACTCATAACAAAGCCTCCTTACGTAGTACATTGCACTTCATAAGAAGGCTTTTTTCAATAGTGGAGCTGAGGGGGTCCGGAACAGCGTCATCTTATAGGGTTTATACTGTTTTATGATCTCTTTTACAGGCGAATTCATCCATTTATGAGCGAATTCCCCGTTATTACAGTTATATTTTTTCAGGTCGGTCCCAAAAGTCGGTCCTGCACATTGA